>NZ_JBHMFC010000060.1:0-921 GCF_042427585.1 Mariniflexile ostreae
ATGGAACGCTGATAAACAGCTAATAATAATGAGAAAATTAAACGCATAATTAATAATCGAAATTTAAAAGATTACTCTTGTTTTATAGGGGTCAAAACACAAATAATACACTCTTTTAATCGTCCCATAAAGGAATTGAAATTTGAAATAAAAACTATCCCCTTCGCTGTAGTCTGTTCTTTTAATCGTCCCATAAAGGAATTGAAATCAGAAAAAGCATGGTTCGACCCATCTATGTTGGAGTCTTTTAATCGTCCCATAAAGGAATTGAAATTTTTATGAAGGTATTATGCATTATTTGAGATTTGAACTTTTAATCGTCCCATAAAGGAATTGAAATTATACTGTTTTATTCAATAGTTCTTTAATTTGATTCCTTTTAATCGTCCCATAAAGGAATTGAAATGATATAAACTTTGTTTTTATAATAGATGCACGACTCTTTTAATCGTCCCATAAAGGAATTGAAATTGGAGACGGATATATTAAGTATAATTAATTAAATTTCTTTTAATCGTCCCATAAAGGAATTGAAATATACGAGTTATTGAACTGTAAAGACCAACCTGCACTCTTTTAATCGTCCCATAAAGGAATTGAAATAGGGATGAAGAGGGTTGTTAATTCTGACATAAATAACTTTTAATCGTCCCATAAAGGAATTGAAATTTAAACAATAACTTTATAATAGATTAACTCCGTGTTCTTTTAATCGTCCCATAAAGGAATTGAAATAATAAAACAGTCCACCTGTATTATGGCCATGATGGCTTTTAATCGTCCCATAAAGGAATTGAAATTTCGCCAACGTGTGCGGGTGGCTATTTCGGAGTGATGGTGCCACGTGTTTCGGTCAAACCGTGCCACTTTGAAAGATACTGCAATTATATAAAATTTTATTGTTATTCGTTCTTTAAAGCT
>NZ_JBHMFC010000061.1:0-5306 GCF_042427585.1 Mariniflexile ostreae
GTAAAAAGCGGTGCAGAATTTCCAAGAGCCTATTATGTAGCCAATCAAAACAAAGCAGACGAAGCAGACAAAATTAACAGCAAAGGCAACCGTATCACAGCCCTTATGCTTAAAGTTGCCAAAGACTTAACTAAAGATAAAGAATTTGAGGCTAAAAATAATGCAGTTATTCTTGGTGAGGGGTTGGAGTTGGAAAAAGGAAAGATTGAAGAAATTTGTTATTGTCAAGGAGGTTTAACTGTAGAATTATTCAAAAAAATATTTGGAGATAAAATTTTGTTTGGAGCAAAAAACATGAAATACAGAGCTAAAGTCTATAATTTAGAAACTCAAAAACTGGTTGAAGCTATCAATAATGTATTGGGTAAATATGATATAAATACTTGTTTACGATTATCACATTTTTTAGCTCAAATAGAACACGAATCTGACCATTTTAACACAACAGAAGAATACGCTTCAGGTTCTTTATATGAGGGAAGAAAAGATTTAGGAAATACAGAAAAAGGAGATGGAAAAAGGTTTAAAGGAAGAGGTTTAATTCAACTAACAGGCAGAGCTAATTATACTAGTTATACTAACTATATTAAAGAAGAGTTTAAAGAAACTAGAAATTTTATAAAAGAGCCAGATAATGACATAGTAGCTTCAGAAATTAAATATGCGGTAGATGCAGCAGGATGGTATTGGAAGTTTGGTTCTTCTTGGGGAAATATTAATATAATTGCTGATAAGGATGATGTAACTAAAGTAACAATGGCTGTAAATGGAGGAGAACGGGGTTTAGCGGACAGAAAAGTAAAAACAGGGAAGGCAAAGATTCTATTAAATGTGGGTAAGTGTAGAGCCAAAGACGAAGAAAAACAAGTTTCCAAAAAAGAAGGTTATGATATAGATGCTGCTGTGAATTATATAATTGCTAATGCAGAGTCTAAATCGATAGGGTATTGTGCTACATATGTGAGACTTTCAATAGAGGCCGGAGGAATTGATACAAGTGATCGTCCAGCTGGAACAAATGCAAAAGATTATGATACATATTTACCTAAAAAAGGATTTGTTATTATAAATTCCGAAAATTACACTGCTGTCAAAGGAGATATAGCTGTTTTTGAAGCTTTTCAAGGGGAAATAAAGTATCATAAATGGGGACACATCCAAATGCATACAGGAAGTCAATGGATTTCTGATTTTATACAAAGTGAATTTTGGGCAGGATCAGATTATGAAAAAGCTAAACCAAAATATAAAATATTAAGATGGGAATAAAGAAAATAATATACACGCTACATGTTTTGCTAGTTTTATTAGTATCTGGATGTAAAGATAAGAATGATAAAGATATTCAAAGGATTAAAGATTTCTATACTTCTTATTTAAGTATAGCAGAAAAAATCCCCTATAACAAAAAGGGACTTGATTCTTTAAAAACCAAGTATCTTACTATAGATTTAATCAAGAGATTAGAATCTTTGAAATTAGATTATGACTTAATATTAAATTCAAATGATGTAGACACCAGATGGGACGATAATATATTAGTTAAAAAAGACTCTACAAATTTAAATATTTACAATGTCTCATATACGAATGGCTCCTCTTATATAAAAATAGAAATTACTAACACCAATGGCATAAGTAAAATTTCTGATATTGAAAATATTATGAACGAACAACCAAAAAAAAATGGTGATTCTTCAGATATAAAAAACTCTTTTTACTCTAAAGTTTTTGAACCATATAATAGTAACTGTGACATATATATATATATATATGGGGATTCTTTATTTTCTATAAAAGAAAAAGGAGAAATAAAAATGAAAGGGAAATTCAAAAAAACTATTGATAACAATATTTCTTATTATCATTTTGAAAAATTAGAAGGTTTATACTATAATGATTCTTTAGATATTCAAAATTATGGGAATGATATGAATCAATACATTCATTTTAAAAGTTGTGATGAAAAATATATTCATTTTGTAAATATACTGTCGAAACATTAAACATATAGAAAAAAACACGATTCTCTTACCTAACAACCACGGCATTTTTTTAAAGCAAATACACAGAATTCCCAAGAGCCTATTACGTAGCGAACCCAAATAAAACAGATGAAGAAAATAAAAGCAACAGCAATCGCATTGAAGCCTTAATGCTTAAAGTAGCCGATGATGAAACTTTAGATGAGGATACAGAAGTTAATAGTGCGGTCATGCTTGGCGAAGAATTAACTGGAGGAGCAGATGGAGACTGTAAAGGAAGAAATTGCATACGTTTAGGAGCAGAAAGCAAACTCATACAAGAAATAAACATACGTCTAGCGGGATTTGGTGGTAATGTGCCGACTAAAAAATTCACGACACGTACCTTAACCATGGTAAAACAATTTCAAAAAGACTACATGGAAATTGAACCTACAGGTAATATTTGTGGTGATACGTTGAAGGCTATTGATGAGTTTGGAGAAAAGTATATATTCCCATTTGAGGAGGTTAAATGTAAGTGCGGTGATTGTAGTGGATTTGGTAAAGGGAGAAAAAGTGATGAAAAACAAAATACTTCCATTGCAGAAAGAAGCAGAAAATATGAATATCCAGGAATTCATAGAAGTTTATTATGGGGATACAGATCATCTATTTTTTATTTACAAAAAGAGTCAGAGCTAAATTATCAAACTAATTGTATAAACTCTGGATATAGATGCCATGACCATTCTATTTATAAAAAAACAGGATCAACAAATCATTGTGGGAAAGCGTTAGATATTCTATATAATTATAACAGTGGACGAACTAAAAACAAACTCCACGTAGAAGAGATTAGAAAAAAAATATTTAATAAACATTTAGGAGCAAAATGGGACTGGAATGCAGAAAAAAATATTTACTATTTAGAATCAACCAATAAGGGAGCCACTACATGGGTGCATTTGGATGTCCGTGAATTTAATATAGAATATTTAAAGGATGAATTTTTTGTTAAGACAGAAACAAAAATGAATGGTGAAAAAATTGTTGATTTAGCTAAGGAAGAAGGGTTTATACAAACTTGTGGTTGTGTAGGAAGATACGCTTCGCAACAAGGGGCAAGTTCTAACGGAAATAATAGTGAAAATAGAGTGGAGCCCAAAATACTTAGAACAAGTAATAAAGGGGTTCAATTTATAAAAGATTGGGAGAAATTTGAACCAAATGTTTATGATGATTCCGAAGGTTATGCAACTATAGGCTATGGGCATTTAATAGCTAGACAAAGTAAAAATGATATAACAATACCAGTTGAATTTATAAATGGTATAACAGATGAAAAAGCAGTGGAATTATTTGAACAGCGATTGATAGATTTTGAAAAAGCAGTACAAAGAGATATTGAAGTTAATTTATATCAGTATGAGTTTGATGCATTGGTTAGTTTATTATTTAATACGGGTTCTCAATTTTTAAATACAGGAGGGGCAAATGGTAGAGAAACAAAAATTAAGAAAAACATAAATTCTGAAAAATATTCAGAAGGAGCAGACGAAATGAGTAATGTTACAAATGGAGGTGCTTTAGGTCTAATTAAACGTAGAGAAGCAGAAATTAATATCTTTAAAAATAATATCTATGATTCAACACATTAAAAGAAAGAACTATTTAATTATTTATTTAATTATTTATTTAATTATTGGTTGCAAAGAAAATAAGGATTCAGAAATAAATAAACCTATAATTTCAAAAATAGAGAATAGTGATATTTCAAGACAGTATAATTGGAGCTTTTTTAATTGGTTTTCAATAGGAGATATTAAACTTAATGATAATAAGTTCCAAGAAATTGGAAATAAATATAAAAATATTGAATTGAAGCTTTCAAATGATTCTATTTACTTTAAAAGTAAACCCAAAGAAGCTATTTATTCAGGATATATAAGTTCTAAAAAATTCTTCATGAGAGACTATACTTATGAGTTTTATCAAAATTTCCTAAAAAAAGAACTTAATTTAACTTTAAAAGATAGCCTATTTTATTTTGAAAATAAGAATAAGCACCATAAAGAATCAATTCTGAAAAACTATTTTAATGAAGGTTTTATTATTAAAGATTATTTGTTTGCAATAAATGAATTAGATGGTGTTGTTATCGTTTTTAAAGATAAAAAACAAGAAGATTTTAATGATGAAATCTTATCTTCATGTTCAATAAAAAATAATATAAAATTACCTTATGATAAAATAATTGATATTAACACTGTCAAATACGATATATTAAAGTGTAATATAAAAGGTGCTTCCGATTGGCTTTGTAGTGAGGAAAACCTTAGGTTTATTCCATTATTTGAGAATAATAACGTTTCAACAATTTTAGTGCCAATGGATTGTGCAGATTTTAATTACCGATATTACTTATTAACAATAAAAAATAATGATATAAAGGCAAGCTTATATGTTGAGGGAGAATGGTATGATCCAGAGAATGTAAATGATTTAGAAACTACATCTTTTGAAATAAACAAAGACTATATAATAAAAGTTAAAACAGAAAATATAAATGGTGATGTTGGTGTGAATCAGGTGAAAAATTATAAAATTACTGAAGAAGGTGGAATTAAAGAAATAAAATAAGAATACAGAAATAGTAAAATACGGCGACACCGTCACCATAAAAGTAGAAGCAAGAAATTATGTAAACGCAGCCTTAACATTTATGTTACGAGAATCTGTGTCTGGTTTTGATAAAAAACTATCTGAAACCCTAAACCTAAAAATAGACCAAGAAGGTTATGGGGAAACCACCTTTACCATACCCACTAATGCATCGTGGGAGGGCGCGCACGAGAAAGGAAAAGAAGGCGTACCCCGTTATTTTTATTTTAAAGAAGTAAAAAGCGGTGCAGAATTTCCAAGAGCCTATTATGTAGCCAACCCCAATAAAACAGACGAAACAGACAAAATTAACAGCAAAGGCAACCGTATCACAGCCCTTATGCTTAAAGTTGCCAAAGACTTAACTAAAGATAAAGAATTTGAGGCTAAAAATAATGCGGTTATTCTTGGGGAGGGGTTGGATAATGACGAAAACAATGGTAACACCTGTGAACCTTTGATTTGGGGAAATAAAAAGAATTCAAAATTTGTAACCTGCTCTTTTAGAAAGCGAGTGATAGAAATAGCCGAAAGTTTAGGAATAGGAAAGGACAAAATAGAAGGGGCCAATTGGTGGTTACTTCGGTTCGATTTGTGCCAGTGATTTCGGTTTTATAGTGCCAGTCATTTCGGTTCAAACCGTGCCATTTTTGACTGAGCATTAAAAACCTATAACGG
>NZ_JBHMFC010000062.1:0-8923 GCF_042427585.1 Mariniflexile ostreae
ACCATATAACCTTCGCTTTGAGTTTCGATAAATTGAATGGTTATTTTCTCATTACTCTCCACTGAAAAAGCAGTAGCTATATTGGGATGAAAATTGCTTTCTCCCGCTTCGGTTTCTGCTTTTACAGTGTAATAGTATTGTGATTTACTATCTGCCGTTTTATCAATATATATAGTGTCTTTAACGCCACTCGCTATTTTAGTAAACTGGTGTGATTTTTCACCTCTGTACACATTATAATAGGTGTTTGGCAGTACGTTATCTTGTGCAAACCATCTTACTTCAATCGTGTTTAACGATGTTATGGTTGCTGAAACGTTTCTCGGACTTAACGGCACTCTCGAACTCACTAAAACAGTCTCGGTATCTGAAGAAATTCCTTTTCCCAAACCGTTATAAGCGGTTACTGTAAATTTATATTCTGTGTTATCTTTAAAACCTTCCATTCTAAAACCAAACACATTTTTGGTGTCAATTTCTATGGCTTTTCCGTTTTCGTCCGTGTATTTAATTAAATAACTTGTGGCATTGGGCACACTTTTCCAGAAAAGTGTAACCGCATCATCACGTCTAGAAACTTTATATATTTTTATTTTATTAGGCAATTTATAAGCTATAGAAACAGGGTCAGACAACTCACTATTATTTACATTATTGAGTGCTTCCACTTTAAAAAAGTAGGATGCATTCAATTCTACACCCTTTATTAACGCCCTATCCTGATTAGTTACTAATTGGACTTTATCTAAATTTGAAACATCTGTACCATAATATATTTTATAATTTGTAGCTGCCTCAATGGTTCCCCATTTTAACAAAACACCTTCTTTAACTACATTTGCTTGGTAAATAGTAGGTTGTAGCAATGTCTTATTATTTGTTTTCCATTTACTTACTGAAATACTATAAGGTTTTATTGCTATAATTCCGTTTTTATAACGCGCTTCTTGAATAGTTGTGTTATTGGTATTTAAAGAATCTGCTGAAATATATGTAGTAAAAAATTCTTGATTTAGTATTTTACCATTTGTTTTTACTTGAAAACTATTAGCTTCTCCACTTCTGTTGGTTACAACTAGATAATTATAGCCATTACTACCTTGGTATGTTTGTGCAAACATACCATTAGCATCCGTATTGGATAAACCTGCAACTTGAGGGGCATTAGTAATATTTGTACTATATAGAAACTCCGAATTATTTGTCGCTTCATGATATATTTTATATGCTTTACCTTCCAAATCCCTACGAATTCCGGTAACTATGGTATCTGTATTTATTTCCAAACCACGCTCATACGCATCTTCTATAATTTTATTTTTATTATGAAGTGGAACGAATTTATCACTTACCTCATGGGCACCAACATACTCTGTATTTGTATGCTCTAATTGACGCATCACATATTCGATGTTATAAATACTTGAATAAATACCGTTTAAAGGCCTATTCCACACCCCAAATTCCGTAATGACCATAGGAATATCCTTCCATGTATAATCTTCTATTTGTTGCATGGCAGAAGCTGAAGTGGCTTCAATTAACTTAGTATTTCCGCGTTTATAGGCCTCGTCTAACGTTTCTTTTTTACCGGTATGTGGTGCATACGAATGTTTAGAAAACACGTTCCAATAAGCACCATGTTCTTTTTGAAATCGATTAATTTCTTTCATAAACGTCCAAACCCCATCCCATGTATAATTCAGGGTTAACTTGGCTTCTGGAAAAATTTGTTTGATAGCTTCCGCATATGGTTGCATTTTTGCAGCATAGTCATAACCATCATTCCACCAATAACGATTTCGGTTAGGCACATAAAAATAAGGTTCATTACAAAACTGCCAAGCTTCTACTTTTATATTATTGTTTTTACAAAAACGGGCTAATTCCAAAATCATTTCAGGACTTTCTGAAAAAGCGTTAACTGTTATAATAAGTTTACCATTTATTTCACCCAAGAGCTGATATAAATCTGTTACCCTATGTGGGCCTTTTACCTCTACAAAACGATGTCCTTTTAAAAAAGGTTTTTGGTGATCGAACATTGCAATATAATCTAAATCATATTGCCCTGTAGCGCTACTAAAAGCATCGCCCATAGTTCCAGAAAAATAGCGTAACCATCCTGGCTTCAGCTCTTTTACAGCTTCAATAAAATCGGGATGCGTGTAACTCCATACTTTGTCTGCAATTCGCACATTAAAACCACTAGCGCCTCTATTAATAGTATGCCCTAGTGTCGTATCAATTTCAATGGTTTTTAAATTTTGAGACCACAAATTAACTACTTGAAATAAGCAAATAAATAAAATAATATATCTGTTTTTGAGAAACATAAATAGAAGTTGATTTATAAATGATTTTTATTAATATTATTTAAAATGACACTTGATTGAACGTAAACACATCTGATGGCGTTCGAGCCGATTTTAAAATAGCTTCCATCTCTTTAACTATCTCAGGGAATTTACTAGCCACATTATTTTTTTCTCCTATATCTTTAGAAAGATCATACAACTCGATAGCTGCATTCGGTTTTTTTAAAACATTATACTTCACTGCTTTCCAATTGCCTTTTCGAATGGCTTGTCTGCCGCCTTTTTCATGAAATTCCCAATACAGATATTCGTGCTGTTTTTGTTCACTTACATTACCTAATAATGTTGGTAAAAATGAAATTCCATCTATATTACTAGGAACTGTTGATCCTACAATTTCCGAGAATGTAGGAAACACATCCCAAAAAGCAGATATTAAATCGGTTTTACTACCTTGTTTTATTTTCCCTGGCCATTTCACAATCATAGGAACACGAATGCCACCTTCATATAAATCTCTTTTGGTTCCTCTAAAAGGGCCGTTACTATTAAAATATTCAGGATCGGCGCCACCTTCTTCATGCGGACCATTATCTGATGCAAACACAATAATGGTATTGTCTTCAAGGCCTAATTCTTTTACTTTTGCTATAATTTCACCCACCTGATTGTCTAAAACTTCTATCATAGCGACAAAGGTGGCGTGCGCATCTTTTTGAGATTCATATTGACCTTGGCGGTACTCGGGTCCATCATCGGTACCTTTAAAACTGATTTCTGGCTCATAATTCCCTCTATGTTTAGCAATATAAGATTCTGGAGCTGCTAATTCGGCGTGTGGAATGATGGTGGGCACATATAAAAAGAACGGTTTATCCTTATTATTTTCTATAAACTCCATAGTTTTATCATGGATTAACGCCGGGGCATATTGCTCTTTTTTATGTCCAGCATTTCCTGTTAAAACAATAGAATCTCTATTAGACCATAAATGATAAGGATAATAATGATGGCCCAAACGCTGGCAGTTGAATCCATAAAAAGTATCGAAACCTTGATTGACTGGATCGCCTTCCGAACCTGGGAAGCCTAAGCCCCATTTACCAAAAGCACCTGTGGTGTATCCTTGTTTTTTAAACGCTTCTGCTAATGTGTAGGTAGCATCTGGAATAGGATATTGGCCTTCCGGTTTTATTTCTTTATTTCCCCGAACGGGCGTGTGTCCGGTGTGCATTCCTGTTAATAAAGCTGATCTTGATGGTGCACATACGGTATTTCCGGCGTAGTGTTGTGTAAAAGACATGCCTTCAGCGGCTAACTTATCAATATTAGGCGTATTAAATTTCTCTTGGCCATAGCTACTTAAATCGCCATAACCAAGGTCGTCTGCAAGAATGTAAATAATGTTGGGCTTTTTCTGGTTTTCGTGAGTTAACTCAGAAATTTCTTGAGTATTTTTAGTTTTATTACCACATGAAAATGCCAAAACCAGAGACATCACTGAAAGCAAAATAACACCTTTTTTCATTCGTTTTTTTTTATTTGATTACAGATAATAATACAGGATTTTAAACATATATTTCAATCCATTCAAATATATCATTAATATAAAAGAGGAATTTCCTAAAAACGACCTATAAATGTTGCATTGGCAAATAAGGTACACAAAGAGCGCGACGTGCAACATTTACCTCCCCTTAATTCAACATTTTACATCCTTTTACGGAAAGGAAAAGTATGAAAATTGAAAATATCTTTTGTAAATTGTCTCAAAATATAACTAAACACACTAATTAGACATTACTACTCCGTTCTTTTTTATGAGAAACTTTAAATCCACCACACTCATTTTTAAATGCTTTATTTCAATAATCATACTTTTCTGTGGTACTGTATCACATGGGCAGGCAAACACTGTAAATTTTTACGAGCTTGATATTCATGGTGTTTTATTCAACAAAAAAGTAAATGTATTATTTAAAGACAGCTTTGGTTATTTATGGATAGGCAGTAATTCAGGGTTAGATCGCTATGATGGTCATAATTTAATACAATATCAATATGACGTTTTTGACTCCTATTCACTACCCAATAATAATATAAATTCTATTATTGAAGATGCGTATCAAAATTTATGGATAGGTAGTGAAAGTTATCTCATACATTATAATAGAAAAGAAAACAAGTTTAGAGGCTTCCTTAAAAACATTACATCCATTGCCAAAAACAAAACGAAGGATGGTAATATATGGATGAACCTTAAAGGCGTGGGGCTTATTGAGGTTATACCTAATGCAGATATTAATAAGGTAAGTTTAGAGGCGGATTATAGCAATAAAAATAAGTTAAAATTATATAATTTTTTTAAAGACATTAATACTTTAATAGAAGACGAGTTTGGCAGACAATGGGTTGGAACATCCAATGGTATCGCTATTTTAAATAATGAAGGTAAATTCATAGAAACAAACTTTAATAAAAACATTGTAGACATGAAATTTTTTGGAAATAATAAAATTCTAGCTATTACCCAAAACGACCTGTATATTATGGGTTATAATAAATCGGATGCTGCACTAGAAGTTCTTGAAAGTTATTCAACCATTTTAAAACCGTTTAGTTCCAAAGGGATTTTAACAACCATAGCTATTAATAAAAAAAACAAGAATGTATGGATTGGCACCTCGGATGGTTTAATAAAAGCTTTTAGAGAAGATAATGTTTACAATTTTACCCACCACATTAAGGATTCTTACAACTTTCATTTGTTAAACAATCATATCACCTCAACTTTATATGATGACTTTGATAATTTATGGATTGGGTCGTTTAAAGGAATCAATAAATATTTAGGAAGAACCTCCCTTTTTGAATACAATCAAATTTCTATTAATAACAGCTTAACCTCCAGTTTATACAACCAATCGGATACGAATATAATTGTAGGCTCATCAGAAGGATTATACAATTTCAACCCTATAACAAAAAAAAATTCCAAGATAAACACCAGCATTAAAGATGTAACGATTGTAACAAAGAATTATGATAAAACCGAGCTCTTAATTGCAGATAATTTTAGTATTTATAAATCAAAAAACTACAAACCTAATGCTACTAATTTAGAGGTAGAAAAACTTAAATCATACAATAACACCATCAAATACATTACTCCTATAAATAAAAACGAGGTATGGATTGCTTTATGGAACGGTGGTATTGACATCATTAATAGCGATAATGAAATTTCCGATTTCAAAAAAATGCTTATTGAAAAATTTAAGGGAAATCACACGTCCACATTCTTATTAACTAAAAAAAACAAATTATGGATAGGTACCCGTGGTGAAGGTCTATATGTTATTGACCTAACTGAAGAAAATTATAAACATTATTTACCCAATATTAAAAATGGGCTAACATCCAACGCTATTTTAAGTCTTCATGAAGATAAAAAAGGAGATATTTGGATAGGTACCCGAGGTGGTGGTATCAATAGGTATCAAAACAGTTCCGATACGTTTCAAAATTTTAAAGACATTCAAGCGAACAGTCCAAAAATAGTTTCCGCCATAGAAGAAGATTCTTACGGAAACATCTGGATGAGTACAAGAGATGGTCTCTTATTATTTAATATAAAAACGCAACGATTTACCCCCTTCGGCGTTGAAGATGGTATTAATGAAAATCAGTTTATTTTTAATTCTAGTGATACAAACAACGACAATAACATACTATATTTTGGCTGTACTAATGGTTTTTATAGCGTGTACCCGCAACGATTAACGCCTCAAAAAACAGTACCCAAGACGGTAATCACTAATTTTTCCACACTGGGGGATGTGGAAGGTAGTACTTTTAAAAATACACGAAATTCAGCTCAAGCAATCAATATTCATTCAGATAAACCTATTTCACTTCCTTATAAACAGAACAATATATATTTCAATTTTTCATCTTTAGACTTTACGGCTCCCAATAAAAACGAATATGCCTACAAGCTGGAAGGCCTGAACAACTACTGGGTATATACCGATGCATTCAACCGGAATGCCAATTATAACGATCTAGATCCTGGCACCTATACCTTTATGGTTAAAAGCTCCAACAATGATGGTGTTTGGAATGAGGAACCCACCAAAGTTACTTTCACCATTCAACTCCCTTTTTGGCAAAGCACATGGGCATTAATTATTTATACTATCATAACATTATGTATCATATACGTGATTAGCATACTGGTAAGAAGGTGGTATGTATTAAAGAAAAATTTATTAAGAGAAACCATCAGTAGAGAGAAAGACAATGAACACAATAGAATGAAAATGGTGTTTTTTACCGACATTTCTCATGAGCTCCGAACCCCACTGTCTCTAATTTTAGGCACGATTGAAAAAGTAGTTAAAGAAAAACAATTTACTTTAAGTCCAGCAAAATCAGAGCGTATTTACAATAATACCTTAAGAATGCACCGTTTGATCAACCAAATAATGGACATTCGAAAATTTGATGAGGGTAAATTAAAATTAAACATCTCTAAAAATGATATTGTAGACGATATTAGTACCATTAAAAAAGCATTCAACGACTTTGCAAATAATTACAATATAAAGTACGAATTCATATCACCTGAAAAAGAAATTAAGGGCTGGTACGATGTTGATATTCTAGAAAAAATATTATTTAATCTACTCTCCAACGCCTTTAAATATACCAAAGAGCATGGAGAGATAACAGTATCACTAGAATTATTGAAATTAAATAATAGCCTTATTCGAGAAAACACCTTGAATGGAAAGCATATTAAATGCTCTATTAAAGACAATGGACTTGGAGTTCCTAAAAAGGATTTAAACTATATTTTTGACCGCTATTACCAAGCCACTAAATCCCAAAGAAATCAAATTCCAGGCACGGGTATTGGCATGGAGCTTGTACACAAACTCATTGAAAGGCATCATGGTGCCATAACTGTTGAAAGTGAAGAACACATTTTTACAGAATTCACGTTTTATCTTCCTATTTCTAAAAATAAATACCATAAAAAAGAACGCATCGATACAGGAATGCCTTTAAAAAGAAATTTCATAAAATCCTCGGAATTTCAAGTCATCGACAAAACTGCTTCTGCCTTCATTGAGGAACACAACAATCAAAAATCGAAAAAAATAAAAATTCTTATTGTAGAGGATAATGATGATTTAAGAGATATGGTGAAAACAGAACTGAGCTCCCAATATACCATTGTTGAAGCCAGTAACGGACAAGAAGGCTACCAAACCGTCTTAAAGGAAAAACCAGATTTAATTATAAGCGATATTTTAATGCCTATTCAAGATGGTATTTCCATGTTGAAACAAATTAAAGATAATCCAGAATTTAACAATACCCCCATCTTTATGCTCACGGCTAAAAACTCCCATGAAACAAAAATAAAATGCATGAGCATGGGTGCGAACGACTATATTGAAAAACCCTTCAGTTTGGACTTTTTACAATGGAAACTTAAAAACACGTTTAAAACGAGACAAAATCTGAAAGAAAAATACAGTAAAGTCATTACCACAGCGCCTGTAGATGTTGAAGTGGATTCGAATGATGAAAAATTAATAAAAAAACTTATTAAAATTATTGAAGACAATCTTAATAATCACTTATTAACCGTAGAGTTTTTGGCCTCCGAGGTAGGGATGAGTCGTGCTAATTTATATAGAAAAGTTCAACTCATTTTAAATGAAACGCCCGTAAATTTCATAAAAACCATTAAATTAAAACGCGCCGAACAATTATTAAAACAGAATAAAATGTACATTTCTGAAGTGGCCTATATGACCGGCTTTAACAACCAAAAATATTTTAGTAAATGTTTTAATAAAGAATATGGTATGAGCCCTACAGAATATATTAAACGATATATTGAAACTATTAAAGAATAAAAATGGCACTGTGTCATTAAAAGTTAGGGTTGGGGTGTTACTAATTCCATGAAAAAAAGATATGAATATTTGAAAGATTACACAACTCCTTGCAACGGCCTTCATTCTTCTCTCTAAAAAAGAAGCCCGTAAACGATATCGTTTACGGGCTTCTTTTAGAAAGGAAATAAAAATAGAACTAACAAGCATTTTGCTTACGTTCACGGTTTCGCTTCATAACTTCTAACATTTTTAACTCTTCTTGAATTTCTTCTCTCCTTCGCATCGACTCAAGCAGTTTCTCGTCTCTAAGCGCTTGTTTTTTTCTGTTTTCAATAAGCTTCCGCTCCTCCTTTTCAATTTCCGCTTTCTCTGCTTTTCTTCTTCGTTTTTTGTCTAAAGTAGTAGAAAAATAGGCAAAACCATAAATACTAATAAAGAGTAAAGCTACAATTGACAGTATGATATATCCGTGTTCCATAATTTTGTGGCATTTATTTTATATTGTAAATGCTTTCTGAAATATTTATATTAAAAATCTTAAAAAAGATCCATATAAAAATAAAAAAAAAGTATGGAGTCTAAAAAATAAAAAGGCAGTATCTCATAAAGTGTGTAAGTTTTAAAATCTCAGGTTAATATTTAGCCTGAGATTTTTTATTTATTAATTTTAAATTTTACACACTTATGAAA
>NZ_JBHMFC010000063.1:0-785 GCF_042427585.1 Mariniflexile ostreae
AGGGCTGTGATACGGTTGCCTTTGCTGTTAATTTTGTCTGCTTCGTCTGCTTTGTTTTGATTGGCTACATAATAGGCTCTTGGAAATTCTGCACCGCTTTTTACTTCTTTAAAATAAAAATAACGGGGTACGCCTTCTTTTCCTTTCTCGTGCGCGCCCTCCCACGATGCATTAGTGGGTATGGTAAAAGTGGTTTCCCCATAACCTTCTTGGTCTATTTTTAGGTTTAGGGTTTCAGATAGTTTTTTATCAAAACCAGACACAGATTCTCGTAACATAAATGTTATCTCTTCCTTTATATAGTTTCGTGTGTTCACTCTTATGGTCACGGTATCACCGTATGCTACAATACCTGTGTGTAAATCTCCGTTGCTTTCGTAAACTTTTAGACTAACAATTTTTTTGTCGCTATTAACATATAGATACTTGGCCTTTCCTTTAATAAGGGTATATTCATTTCCGGCCTCGGGGTCTTGCGTAGCTCCCTCTACTTGGCAATGGAACTTTTCTATGGTGAAAAAGAACTCACTTTCTCCGTCCAGTTCAGGTGTAGGGTGAGTGTCCGGAAGCTTAAATGCTTGGTTTATGGTGCCATTGGTGGCTGTGATTTCTATTTCTGGACCATCCTTTTTTACCCGTGTATCATGGCCGGGCTCACTTTCCCATACATTTAATCTTATTTTTTCACCGCTCAAGCCTTCGGTCTCTATGTGCATGTAGACCGTATGCTTAAACCCGCTACGGTTTATCCTATTGCCTTTGCTGTCCGCCCAATAGGCTTTGGT
>NZ_JBHMFC010000064.1:0-7917 GCF_042427585.1 Mariniflexile ostreae
GAAAAATGGAACGCTGATAAACAGCTAATAATAATGAGAAAATTAAACGCATAATTAATAATCGAAATTTAAAAGATTACTCTTGTTTTATAGGGGTCAAAACATTGCAAATCTGAATAACGTTGCGTAACCGTCCCTTTTGCTGTTTGATAATTGAATGCAGCATCATCAAAATCAGATTTACTTATTACCTGGTTATCATATAATGTTTTTTGTCTGTCATAAATTGTTTGTGTGTAGTTTCGCTGACTCACCGCATTGTCATAAACGGCTTGTGCTTGTGTTTTAGCTGCATTTAAATTGGTTTTATCTAACTCAGCAATCAGTTGTCCTTCGGTAACCACGCTGTTGTAATCCACATATATTTTTTCTACCACACCTGATACCTGTGTACCAACTTCAACTTGTGTAATAGGTTCCATCGTTCCGGTTGCGGTAACCATGGTAGTGACGTTCGCTTTTTTTGCTGTAATAGTTTGTGCTTCTATAACAATAGCATCATTATCTTTCATTAAAACAAATGCTGCAATAGCAAGTGCAATTAACACGATGCTTCCTATAATAATTTTCTTTTTATTTTTCATTTTGATTAAAGTTTAATATCGTTTCCTTGATAAAATTGTAGTAATTGATGGTATAAAATATTTAAGTATTTGGCTTGTAAATAATTTTGTTGTGCGTTGGTAAAGGTGTTTTGGCTAATAACTAGGTCTGTAGTACTTAGCCCGCCTAACTCATATTTTTTTTGCGCTAATTTGTAAGATTGCTCCGCTGCTATTTTAGAGGCTTCAGAAGCTAAAACTTGTTCTTGGGCCGACACGGCATTCTGATAGGCTGTTTCTACCTTCTTATAAACTTCTTTTTCTGTAGTTCGCTTTTGAAGTTCGGCTTTTTCAATATTAATACTTGCTTTTTGTACAGCAGCCTTAGTTTGGTTTCTATTAAATATGGGAATGGTTAATGAAAGTCCTAATTTCTGATTGAAATTAACATTAAATTGGTCTGAAAAAGCATTGTCATGGATACTTGTATATCCAGAACCAACACTTCCAGACAAGGCTAGAACTGGTAAAAATCCACCCTTAGCAATATCCAACTCCGTTTCGTTTGCAGCAATATTTAGTTTGCTTGCCTGAATTTCTGGTAAAAACCCTAAAGCTTTATTATAGACCTCGTCTTTATGAAGCTCTAAGTGTGTTACATCCATATTTTCATCTATGGCTTCAACTTCTATACTTTCCATTGGCGATAGTTCCAATAACTGTTTGAGAGCAATTATATAGTGCTGGTAGTCATTTTTTGCTGAAATAAGATTGTATTTGTTTGTTGCTTTCTGACTTTGAGCTTCTGTATAATCACTTAGCGCGATGGTTCCTGCATCTAAACGTGCTTTAGCCCTTATCACTTCTTTTTCTGAAGCTGTTAAGTTGTTTTCAGCTATCGAAATATTTTCCTTACTATATAAGGTTTGTAAGTAGGTTTCTAAAATATTTAAAACAATGTTGTTTTTTTCTACTTCTTCTTGAAAAACACTTTGATCTAACAGTATTTTATTTTGTTTGATTTGATTGTTAAGTTGATTTCCTTGAAACAAGGACACAGTGGTATTAATTCCAACATTCGTACTGTGTATTTGATCCGTAACATAATCACTAGTTATAGGATCTATGGTGTTTCCACTTGAAAAATTTTGTGAAGCACTACCAAAGAGATTAGGAAGTCTAGAAGATTTCGCTTGGCCATACGCTACAGCTGCAATATTGGTATTAAGTGCAGCGTCTTTTACTGTAATATTATTTTCTAAAGCGTAAGTGATACAGGCCTCTAAAGACCATGTTTTTGGAGTTAAAGCCTCTGGAGTATCTTGTGCAGAAGAAAACTGAAAAACCAGTAAGCTTATGATGATGACGTATAGTTTCATTTTTAAAGTATTTAAATTAACACTTCAAAGATGAAATTATATGCTATGCTAATACAAGACAATAGATGTTTGAGACTATCACCTATACCAAATACGGTATTGTATCGATAAGAATTTCTATAATTGCTTTAACCTTCACAATATAAATTGGTTTCCCATTTTCTATAAATTTCAATTTTATCGCTTAAGGGTAAAACGGACGTCATGATATTCGTAAAAAAACAAAAAAAAGCTGAACAAGTATAATTATTGTCCAGCTTTAATATATATACATTTTTAGCATATAAGAGTGGCATACATGCTATTGCAAGTTCACAACTTCTTTTTAGCTATTTTCAAGTACCATAATAAACTATGCTTCTTCTAACACTTTTTTTGTTTTTCTATACGTGTAATTTGGGTAGATACTACGTTTAGCAAAACGATTAACCGTGTTGCTATTAATCATTTTAGTATAAATTTGTTTTGTAACCCCAAAATACTCGTAAGTAGATCCATCTACGAAAGTAATTTCTAACAACAAGCCTTTATGTGTATAATCTGCAATACCAGAATTGGTAATGGTTTCTGTATAGGCTTCTAAATTAGCCGCTATGGTTTCGGGTGCAATACTTACAAGAAAATGGTACCCATCAATAATTTTTCGGCTATTTATCTCTGCTTCTTCCTGCAAAGCATCTCCATTTTGAAATTTGTCTGGGTGCCACTCTTTAACCAAATTACGATAAGTCGTTTTTAAAGTCTTTAATTCCAGTTCTTTTTCAACCCCAAAGAGTTTCTTGTATTCGTTTATGCGCTTCATATCAATTTTTTTTGAAGGCGCAAAAGTACATGTTAAAATTAGATGAATGACTACATTTTATAACTAAATTTTATATGGACTAGATTTTACCTAAATATTTGGATATATAAAGGCTTAAACCATTATAAATTAGCACTTTTTAACTCATAGCGTATGATTAAAAACCAAGCTTTAAAACTGTGTTTAAAGAAACTTTAAATAACCTCATGATAAAACACTTTATTCTAATACAGTTACACGAACCTTTTTATTTTTTAAACGCGTGTTGTTTAATTTTTCTACCAGTTCTTTAGCTCTAGTTAAAGGGATAGCCACAAAGGCACAATCCTGTTTCAGTTCGATAGTTCCTAATTGGTCTTTTTCAATACCGCCTTGTTTAAAAAATAAACCTGCAATGTCCCCCTTTGAAATTTTATCTTTTCGTCCTCCAGATATAAACAGAGTTTCCCAATACTGGGGTTTATGAGGTGCTTTTTTAGAAATATTTATACCGCTTACATTTTTTATGAATTCGGGCAATAATTCATTTTCCCATTTTAAGATATAGGCCGTTCCTTTTTCATTAACCCTGGCCGTTCTACCGTTTCTATGAATAAATTCTTCTTCATGACGAGGCAACTCATAATGAATAATATAGTTCATTTCTGGAATATCGATACCTCTAGCGGCCAAATCTGTGGCCACCAAGACTCGCGAAGTGCCATTTCTAAATTTAATTAATGCGCGCTCTCTTTCTTGCTGTTCCATACCACCAGAAAAACAGGCATGAGCAATTCTATGTCGTTTTAAAAAAGAACTAACGTCGTCTATACTATCCCTTAAATTGCAAAAAATAATACCTGGCTCATTACCAATATGCTGTAACAAGGCCTGCAAGGTTTTTAATTTGTTTTTATCTGGAGACACCACCGTCTTAATCGCTAATTGCGACCGTGTTTTAAGCTTTAAGTAATTGATAACATGTGGCTTGTCTAATCTCACAAAACCAGGAACGGTAACTCCTTGGGTGGCTGATGTTAAAATGCGTTTGTTGATGCTAGGCAACTGCATGATAATGGCTTTCATTTCCTCTTCAAAACCATCTTCTAAAGATTTATCAAACTCATCCAATATTAATGTTTTAATACTGGCTTTAGAAAAACGTTCGCTTTTAAAATGATCTAATACTCTACCCGGCGTCCCTATTAAAATGGCTGGGTTGTGTTTAATTTCTATTTTATCTTTAGACATGGGTCTGCCGCCGTACACGGCATTTACCTTATAACCAGACCCCATAGACCGAACCACTTGCTCTATTTGAATGGCCAACTCTCTAGATGGCACAACTATTAAAGCCTGAACCTCTGTAGAATCTGGGTTTAAAACCTGTAGTAATGGTAAAAGAAAGGCTAAAGTTTTTCCCGTTCCAGTTGGCGACAAGAGAACCGTATTTGTAGTTGTTTCAATTACAGAAACAGCCTCCTCCTGCATGGGGTTCAACGCTTGAATATTTAATTTTGTTAAAATATCCTGTTGATTTTTAATGCTATTTGCCATAATGTTTATTTCTTTTTCGTTTTTTTAGGTGTCTCAGATATTAAATTGGCTGCTCCAGATTCTGATAAGTAATGGGCTAATATTTTATCCACCAGCTCGTCTTTTGTTACATGATGGAATATGGTTTTTATCTTCGCTTTAAAATCTTCGGAAACCTCACGGTTTGGCTTGGTCTTGAATATTTTTTTCGCCCATAGCAAACCATTATTTTCTTCAATACTTTGGGCATCTGCTTTTATAAAGGGTTTAAAAACAATACCTAATTCGTTTTCAAATTCGGCAATATCTGCAACTTCTTCCTCTTGTAGAATGGTTAACGAAAGTCCTTTTGCCCCTGCCCTAGCCGTTCGTCCACTTCTGTGCACATAGGCTTCATAGGTATCTGGCAAATGATAATTAACTACGTAAGACACCTCTTTAACATCAATACCACGAGCAGCCAAATCTGTTGCCACTAAAATATCGATATATCCCGCTCTAAATTGCTCCATAATACGGTCGCGAATGCCCTGCGTTAAGCTGCCATGTATCGCACCAGAAGCGAATTTATTAATGGCTAAGTTTTTTGCCAATTTATTAACCGCTGCTTTGGTTTTACAAAATATGATTCCGCGTTCACCTCCTTTAGAATTTAAGAAATGAAGTAATACGTCCAACTTTTCTATAGGTTCTACAACCACATAGTGGTGCGCAATACCTTGATGTCCAACAGTAGCCATATCTGCCTCTATGTGTACCACGTGCTTAGACATATAATTTTGAACCAATTGCTTGATAGCACCAGGCATGGTGGCCGTAAACAATAATGTTCTTCTGGTTTTTGGAATTTCTTTTATAATGGCATCCACTTCATCCTTTAAAGCACTTACCATTTCATCGGCTTCATCTAAAACTAAATACTTCAGATTTTTAAGTTGGATGGCGCCTCGTTTCATTACATCCAACAAACGTCCTGGTGTTGCAACAACAATATGGGTGGTGGTTTTCAAACGCTCTATTTGAGGCTTTATGGGAATACCTCCACATACTGATGCAATAGATACCGTAGGGCTATCTGTAGCAAAAGCTTCTAAATTATTATAAATTTGTTGCCCCAGTTCTCGAGTTGGAGCTAAAATAAGCGCCTGAACATCAGCAAGGTTTGTATCTACCAACTGTAACAAAGGCAGCCCAAAAGCCGCTGTTTTCCCCGTACCGGTTTTTGCTAAAACTACAACATCTTCGTTTTGATTTAGAACAACCGGAATCGTTTTTTCCTGAATATCTGTGGGAACAGTAATTTGTAAACCGATTAAACTTTTTTGTAAGGATGCGTTAATTCCTAAATCTGAAAACTGTTTTGGCATAACTTAATTTTTTTGCAAAGATAATCACACTTTTATAGGGAACCCCTTAAAATTGTATGGTATTATTATTTTATGTTCCATAAAATGTATAAAACTGCGTTATGCTCCATCTTAAAAACTACTGGAACAAGCCCAAATATTTGCTTTTAAGAATGTTACAAATACATATAATGTAAAAAAGAAAGCCTGTGCAATATGGATACCGTTTTCATGTTAAATAATAAGTACTAGTGTTCCAGCTCCTTCATAATCTCTGCAAACAATTCGTAAGAGCGTATGCGTTCTTTACCGTCATAAATATTAGTAACGGCAATAAGCTCATCTGCTTGCGTCTCTGCTAAAAACGTTTTAACTTGTTCCTTTACAGTGGCTTTACTCCCTATAAAAGAATACTTAAGCATTTGGTGCACTTGCGGGTGTTGCATAACTTCCCTAAGCTCATCGGTTAATGCCGTAGGGGGCTGCACATACTCCCGTTTGCCTGTAAATATCCCTACAATCATACGAATTAATGATGTTGATAAACGTTCAGCTTCCTCATCCGTATCGGCAACAACAATATTTACACCAGCCATAACATATGGTTTTTCTAAATGCTCGGATGCTTGAAACTCTTTGCGATATATCGCTAGAGCATCTTTTAAGTGGGTGGTTGCAAAGTGGCTAGCAAAAGCATAGGGCAATCCTTTTTTTGCGGCCAGATGCGCACTATCTGTACTGGAGCCTAAAATATAAATAGGCACATCGACGCCTTCTGCTACCGTAGCACGAACTTTAGCATGGGCATTTTCTTTTGAAAAATACTGTTCTATTTTTTCAAGTTCGTTAGGAAACGAATGTGCCGCCTGCATAAAATCTGAACGAATGGCCTGTGCTGTTTCTCGGTCTGTTCCCGGTGCCCGCCCCAAACCTAAATCAATACGGTTAGGGTACAAAGCCCCTAAAGTGCCAAACTGTTCGGCAATAATCAAAGGAGAGTGGTTGGGCAACATAATGCCACCAGAACCGATGCGTAAAGTTTTAGTGCCTTCGGCAACATAACCAATTAACACCGACGTGGCACTACTGCCAATATTGATGGCATTATGGTGTTCGGCCAACCAATAGCGGGTATAGCCAAAGGATTCAGCCTGTTGTGCCAATTCAAGGGCATTATTATAGGTTTGCTTAAGCGTATGGCCTTCTGAAACCAATGCTAGGTCCAAAATAGAATAAAGCGTATGTGACGTTTTCATAGACATGCAATGTATGATGTGTTTTGAGCAAAAAACCAAGCGGTGTGCGTTACACTGTAAACCGCTTTTATCTCGTTTAATAAATTAGTATAATACTGAATTTATCCAAACAGGATGGTTTATCCAGTAAGTCGTAATTAAACACCAAATTTAACAAATCCAAAGCAAAAAGAAAGTTAAGGTATTCTAAAGCTTTAAGGATTGTGTATTATATCCCCTTGCTTTTTCATGTATAACCCGCTCCAGGTTTTAATAAAGCACCTCTGTATAGATTCTAACCAATAGCAATAAAACCCCAATAATAATATAAATTAACCAATATTTTTTCATTGGCGTAGCAGACTCCTCTTTCTTCATTTTCAACCATATTCCAACACCGATTATTAATAAAGGAATTGCTAATCTATAAATCACTTCAATACTCATAAGCTTATTTTTCTTTTAAGATTTCTTCCTATAGATTGTTTTAAATAGGACTGCAATTTAAGGAATTACCTGTTCAATAGGTTAAGTGATTTACTATAAACTGGTGTAATAATACACAAAAACCAAGACTGCCCAGATGCTTTGCCACTCTAAAACTCGCAAGGCACTTATATTATATTACGAATGATGCGAATACCCTGTTTTTTTTTTTGGACATGCCATTCCATTCCGTAACGAAGGAATATTTACATGGTGGTGCTGTTGTTTTAATTGAAGGATTGTCTAAAAGCCAATGGTGAACAATTGGTTTTATTTTTAAATAATGTGCTGAAAGATGCTGGATACTCAAACCCTAATGCATAAGCAATTTCACTAACCGTAAGTTCTGTTGTAAAAAGCTTTTCTTTTGCTTTTTCAATCAATTTATTATGAATGTGATTCTGGGTGCTCTGTCCTGTTAAACTTTTAGCATATGCGTTAAATAGTTAGGAGAAACCTGTAAATATTCAGCAATTTGAATAACCGTAGGTATACCACCGTAAAGCATATTAGTTTAGCCCCTTAATAGTTCGGAGTGATATTTTAAATTTGAAAACCCATATATTTGAGATATGAAATACAGGAAATGGACATTAGAACAGAAGTTAGAAA
>NZ_JBHMFC010000065.1:0-3885 GCF_042427585.1 Mariniflexile ostreae
GAATTGGGATACAAACTGGTCTAATCTATTTAGACTTTATCGACTGTATAACAAGAGCCGTATGAATCGAGAGGTTCACGTACGGTTCTGTGAGAGGTTTAGGGATGAAATTCCCCTTTGCCTACTCGACTACCTGCTGGCATTCCTATCAGTTCATAATTTGTACTTCTTCCTCCTGCAGCTTCTTTTTGTAAGATTCCTTTATCAATTAGGTCGTTTATGTCTCGAACAGCAGAATCTTTAGAACATTTTGCAATCTTCGCCCATTTTGAAGATGTTAGTTTTCCATCAAATCCATTTATCATCTTATTTAACAATTTCCTTTGTCGGTCATTTATTGCTATGTCAATATATTTTTGCCAAAAATTTGCTTTAAATAGAACTCTTATCAAAACAGAGTCTGTCGATTTTAAAGCATTAATCAAGCAATTTAAAAACCAAATAATCCAAGCAGTTATGTCTAAATCACCTTTTTGTGTTTTCTCCAATATATCATAATATCCTTTTCTTTCTAATCGAATCTGAGCGGACATACTATAAAAGCGTTGGTTACTTTTATCAGACTGGGCAAGAAGCATATCAGTTAATGCCCTTGTTATTCTACCATTTCCATCTTCAAAAGGATGTATCGTCACAAACCACAAATGTGCAATTGCAGCTTTTATTACTAAGTCAATTTTACTTTTGTTGAACCAATCTATAAATTGGGTCATTTCTTTTTCCACAAAGTCAGAGTCAGGTGCCTGAAAATGTACTTTCTCTTTTCCCATTGCTCCTGATACAACTTGCATAGGCCCTGTGATATCTTTTCTCCAATCTGCAACGGTAATCTTATACATTCCACTTCTTCCAGTTGGAAATAGAGCGGCATGCCAATCAAAAAGTCTATCAATTGTTAATGGGTCAAAGCATTTTTGTGTTGCATCAAGCATCATTTCAACAACTCCTTCTACATTTCTATCGGATTCAACCGCGCCTGCTATTTCTATTCCTAATCTACGTGCAATTGATGAACGAACTTGGTCAGGATTGAGAATCTCTCCTTCAATCTCTGATGATTTTATAACGTCAAGTGTCAACGTATCGAGTAAAGCCTCATTTCTTAATTCGAAACCCAATGTTCCCATTTTTCCAAGAAGTCTGCCTTGCAAATTTCTTGCCTCACTCAGCAAATTCATGAAGTCGTTACTTCTCCAAGTAAATTCAGGCCAATTGTCTTTTTGATGTATAAAAACTTTCATTCAATGCTATATTTACAACGAAAATAGCATTTATTCGTCGCAAAACAAAATTAAACGTTGCTTATTGTGCATTGAATATCTATAATATTCGTTGCGCTGTCGTTCCTTTTGCTTGTTGGTAACGAATGCATATGTGTAGTATGGCCTCAGCGATATTAACACATGTGTAGTGTGTGTGCCCAGCATGGGCATCTTTTATTTACGGAAAGGTAAATAATTAATCTAGAGGGTGCAAGTCCGTTATGCGCAGGAGTAACGTTCTGAAGCATTAGTAAGTCGCAAGCTCGTTTGTCGTGAGATATGGATGAAGGAAGCAGGACTACAAAACTCGGTACTGACCCTTCGTCTACGCTCAGGACAGACCAAGCAGGAACCGTATATGAGGCATATTTACTTGGGTGAGCAAGCACATCATTGGCTGACCCAAAGTTACACTAAACTTAAAAAGCTAGATACTTGGCTAAGAAATCGGTTGCGCTATTGCATTTGGCACGATTGGAAAAGCTGGAAAGGAAACGTAAAAACCTCATTCGATTAGGTATAGAAGCAGGGCAAGCCTATGCTTGGAGTAGAACAAGAAAGGGAGGCTGGGCAGTCGCTCAACTGCGAAGCACATCACGAAATCCAAATTTTAAATATAATCTTGAGTAAAGCCCTATTTTAAAGACTACTATTACAGTTTCTAGACTTAAACGAAAAGGGTATAAACCTTTGTTAGATTACATTAATAATACGCAGACTTCAATTTGGTGAACCGCCGTATACGAGATCCCTTGGCCTGTCCTGAGCAAAGTCGAAGGATACGGTGGTGTGAGAGGCGCAGTGACGACTTTTAAGTCGTCACCCGTCTACTCGACTCTACGCAGTTTTTATTCAGCTATTCTTTTTCTTAAATCCATTCTTTCGTGTAAGATTCTTGTTATTTCAACATAATCTTTACTTAATGTTCGATAAAATATTATATGTCGGTTTGCTTGAATTCCGAGAAGTTGTTTTGAAATTCCCTCGTAGTTTTTTCCTAAATCTGGATTTTTAGCTATTTCCTCACAATTTGAAATTAATTCATCATAATATTTGTCGGCTTGTTTTTCTGACCAAACCTCAAATGTATATTCCCAAATTTTTGATAAATCAGCAACAGCTTTGTTTGTCAGTTTATATTCAGACATTCGAGTGTTTTTTCGCTTTTAGTGATTCAAGATGTTTTTTTGGGTCAAAATCGTGAGCAATTCCGCTGTCAATTCCTTCTTGAATTGCATTTTTCAAAGCAATCACTTTGCTTTCTTCTTCTTCCAGAAGTCTTAATCCTGCACGAATAACTTCGCTGACGTTTTTAAATCTTCCAGCGCTAATGCTGCTTTGAACGAATTGATCAAAATAATTTCCGAGTGATATTGATGTGTTTTTGTTCATTTTGAAACTAATTTAATTCAAATATACCAAAATTTGGTATAATCTCAAAATTTCTCTCAAATACTGACTAATGTTTTTATAATACTCAATAAATCAGCTACTTGTGATTCCGAGATCTTCATTGGTCAAAACGAATTTATCGATTTGTTTTTTAATTCTCTTAACCAAACCGAGTTTTCTCTTTTGGTCCAAAAAGAGATAGCCTTCCGGATTGATATAAGGTGTGCCCTTTACCACCATGTTCCAGATGATCACTGCTAGTTTTCGCGCGGTCGCACTGATGGCCGATACCCTTCCTTTTCTGAAATTGATCTTGTGGAAAAAATCCCTGAGCGGGGTGGACCCCTTTAGGTTCCCAATGGCATTGGCGGCATTGCGCAGTGCTATTTTGAGGCGGTTGCTGCTTTTTGGTACCCTGCTTGACAGTACTTTGCCGCCGCTGACCTTGTTGTTCGGAGCCAATCTCAGCCATGATGCAAAATGCTTGGCCGTAGAGAATTTTTTGATGCCATCAATCCCCACTTCGCTCATCAATGCCAGAACGGTTGAATAGCTCATGCCCTCAATGGCAAGCAGGTCGGTGCCTTCAAACATTTGGTAGGATTTTAGGTTCAGGTCAATGTTCTTTGGAGTGTTCTTGTTGATTCTTTTATGGGTCTTGGGTTCTATACCGTGTTGAACGAATCCTCCCTACCGATCGGAAGCCCCTCTCAGGATCTTATAGCGGAAGTTTCTTTTGTAAATATAATAGATTTATTAATTTGTAGCTAAATTTTAAATCTATAATCATGTTTAAAAAAAAGTAAGACCATTGCTGAGCGCCCTTTTGAGGAAGTAGCAGGCTTCAGTACCCTTTCCAGAACAAATTGGAGCAGAGTTTTTCCATCAATTGCAAAGCCAAAAGTATGGGCATGATTGCCGTGCTGCATACCTGGGCTCAAAATATGAGTTTGCACCCGCACTTGCACTGCATTGTCCCAGGCGGTGGCTTGAGCAAATCGGGACAATGGAAAACGGCCAAGAACAAGGGCAAATACCTCTTCAATGTAAAATCCATGAGCCAGGTGTTTCGAGCAAAATATATAGCAGAACTTAGAAAAAGTGACTTAAAAATCCCTCAAAAAATATACCATGAAGTCTTCCATAAAAAATGGATGGTTTATGCCAAAGAGCCTTTTAGAAGTCCAAAATATGTGATAGAATACTTGGGCAGATATACCCACAAAATAGC
>NZ_JBHMFC010000066.1:0-57054 GCF_042427585.1 Mariniflexile ostreae
AGAGGCCTGTCCGTAGGCAGCGTTATCGATATAGAGACCGCCGTACTGGACGGCATGGCCCGTTTTGCCACCAAAAAGCATGGCAAATATATAATTACCGAGATTACGCATTATGCCAAAGAGGCCCATTATTACACCAACAGCTTTGTGGCCTTACCTGCAGACATTGGATCCTTGCCAGAGCCCGAGGTTGCACTGCCCATCGCCCATACCCAAATGGCAAGGGTGCTGAGCAACGAAGACCCCCAACAAAAAGGCCGCGTGCAGGTACAGATGAACTGGCAATCGGGCGAGATGAAAACCGCATGGATCCGTGTGCTAACACCCGATGGCGGAAGTAGCGACCAAATAAGCACCAACAGGGGCTTTGTGTTTATTCCCGAAAAGGACGACCAGGTACTGCTGGGCTTTAGGTTTAACGACCCTAACAGGCCCTTTGTGCTGGGAAGCTTATTTAATGGGCAGACGGGAGCTGGTGGCAATATAAATAACAATATAAAAAGTATTTATACACGAACTGGTAGTACCATAACGTTTGATGAAGGCGCGTCGAGCATTCTCGTAAAAGATCCCTCTGGTAATACTTGGTTTATGGATGGGAAAGGAAACATTCAAGTTACAGCCCCAAAAAATATGACGATGAATGTTGGAGAAGACTTGGAGATTAGCGTTGGAAAAAACATGAATATTAATGTTGGCAAGAACATGATAACAAGAATTGATAATAATAATGAAATTGCAGTTGGTTCTAACAATACGATGAAAATAGAAAACCTTCATAAACTAACAACAAAAAATTACAAACAAACAGTTACTGAAGACAAAACAGTTGCTATTACAGGCGATCTTAAAGAAAATACAGGAACTACAACACATAAAGCTGAACAAGGGGATATTTTATTTAAAAGTGCAGGTGTTGCAAAAGTTATTGGTGCTATCGATGCTAAAGTAAATAAAGGATAGCTAATGAAAAGTGCTTTGATTACAACCATACTTACTGTCGCTTTAACTATTATGCTGCTCGATACAAGTGGTATTAATGGATTATATTTTTTAATTTTTATCCTTCCGTTAGTAGCTGTACACGTATTTGTAAAGTTATTCGTTTGGGGGATTTTGTTAAATAAATTAGTGTCAGAAATTAATTTGATGAAAAAGCTGTTTTCGGTTATATCACTTTTTGTGACAGCTGTTTGTTATAGAACTAGCTTTTGGTTGGATAGAAGATTTAAGTTAAAGGTATAGTATTTCGATATGGAATATAAAAGTTATGATGTTTACAACACGGGGGCTGCACAAGACGATGAGCCAATAGATATACTAGACTTTAATAAAGACCATATAAACCTATGACACGAGCAAGACATTTACTGGCCCTTTTATTTTTGATTGCACAGTTGATTTCGTGCCAGCAAAATAAGCGGGTAGAAACCCTAACAGCAAACAACACAGCACACATGAAAACAGTTTTTAAATGGCAGGAAGGTATCAACGCCCCATTGGGATACCCTGTCGAAGTCTATAGGGGCGGCCTTGAGGCAGCCGACGGCTATACCAGTCTGTCCATTGGCGTTACCAGTGGGGCATGGGGGGCCGAAGGCTCTGGTATGAGCAATAGTGTAAAGTCCATACCCAAGCGCATACACTGCATATGGGTGGCCTATGCCGAAGACTGTATGTATGAGGTGGACAGTGATATCGACTACGATAAAATGCTGCATTTTTTTAACGAAGGCTTCCCCGTGCTGCGCCGTAGTGGCATTGAAAAGGACACGTACAGCATGATCGTTACGGGCTTTGCCCCTGGCGGCGTGGTGGTTATTTGGCTATATGGCGGCGGCAAGCAGGTTGAAGTGGGCAGGTACCAAGGTAAAAAGACGACGGTACCGGTCAGCGAGATCGACAGGCTGGATAACCATGAGCGATTGCTGTTCGATCCTGTAAATCGTAAACTTATGATGGAAAACGACCGGTTAATACCCGTGGAGGTACAGGCGGCCAATAAAAACAGACCGATTCCCTTTGGCCTGTGGGACAGCTACCGTAAAAAATACTGTTGGCGGCCTACTTTTATAATGCCCGAAGGGGGGAAAGTTAGAGATGCTACAGGTTTTCATATGTACAATGGAGAAAGTGAAACAATGATTGGCGATGTCTTTACAGAAAACAATTATAAAGAAAGAGCGATACCAGATGCCATTAGTATAGGTTGGTGGGACAAATATGGACAAGGCTATGGCGGTGGTGTGAAATTTGATGAACAGGAAATTTTCGCTGCCTTTGCAGAGGTTTTTAAAGACAGTCCTCAAGGCACTGCCGAGATAGAGATTAGAGTAAACCAGGCCAATACCTTGCTCATGGTTACCTTAAAGGGAAATGGCAAGTCAATACCCTTATCTAAAATTAAAATAAAAGCAATAGAATCACGCTCGCTTACAGAAGAGTATAAGTACAATTGGCGCCCTGTTTTTATATTTCCAGAGGGTGGAGAAATACCAGATGAGATTAATTTTAAAACAGAAACTTGGGGAAAGCTTCTTACGAACATTGAATTTATAAAGATGCCTTTTCAACAAAATGCAACAGCACATCGTATAAGTTTTTATTTCTATTTAAATAGCAGTAAAACGCTACGAAAAGGTACTGGTTTAAAATTTGAACAAAAGGAGATAGCCCAAACGTTTCAAAGTATAGAACAGCTCAGTCCTGGCAGCCCGATAGAAATGGAAATAAAAATAGGCAAGGGCTACCATACTTTTACCGTGACCCTTAAAGGCAATGGCAAGGAACTCCCCGTAAAATTTAAAACTTTCGACTTCGACGATACAAAACAATAAACTATGGGAAAATCATTTGTTTACAACACCGGGGCTGCACAAGACGATGAGCCAATAGATAGAATAGACTTAGTATATGGCGTGTTTATAGATGGGACACTTAATAATAAAGACAATACCGATTTACGTAATAAATATGGTCCTGGTTCAGTAGAACCTACCACGGAAACAGAAATAGAAGAAAAAAGAAAATATTTAGAAGCCAGCAAACGCAGCTTTATAGACCGGCAAGGTACAGACAATAGCTATAGTAACGACTATACTAATGTAGCAAGAATGTGGGAGCACACCAATGATGACTACAGTATTTATGTGGAAGGCATGGGGACCCAGAAATCGGAAAGAGATCGTCAGGACGGTTTTGCCTTTGGCTCAGGACAAACCGGCGTTAGAAGCAGAGTACGCAGTGCTTGTGAATTAGTGGCTGAAAAAGCAAAGGGAGAAATAAATGCTATTGACGAGAATGAGATTGGTAAAAAAACCATTAACATCACTCTCGATGTTTTTGGATTTAGCCGTGGGGCAGCCGCAGCGCGTAATTTTGTGTATGAGGTAAAAAAAGCGGAAGGGTATGCCACTGCACGGCAAATTACTAACATGCCCAATGGCCGCTACATGCCAGAACCTGTTCCTTATGGGGGGTACCCAGTTCCCGTTCAACGCTATAGAGAAGCATGGGTAGATGTCGATAATTATGAAATTAACAGAGAATTATTATTAGAAGATAACAGTTTACCCGCCATGGGGCATTTAGGCTATAGTTTATTAGAAAAAACAAATTTAGAGTTCGAAGATTTAGAGCATGTATCCATAAAAGTACGTTTTGTTGGTATTTACGACACCGTATCGTCTTATTACGAAAAAGGGGGTGTTTCAGATCATTATGACGTAGAGGGCAAAGAAAAAGATGAAGGTACCGTAGCTAAGCTTGCAAGTCAAGCCGCTCGTCAAAAATTAAACAAATCCCATTTTAAAAATAATGTAGCCGACCTACAACTTAATAGTATAATTTGCGAAAAATTGGTACACTTTACCGCCAAAGACGAGCACCGACGCAATTTCGCCTTAACCCGTATTATACAAAAACCTGGTAAGGCGATAGAAAAAAACTTTCCTGGTGTGCATTGCGATATTGGTGGTGCTTATTTAACAGATGTAGAAGTGGTAGATGAAATTGAGACCGAGTTTCTTGCAAAAAATTTACTAAAAAGAATGGCCAATATTTCATTGCCGTTATACTTAGAAACAAGTCCGTTAAATAAATTTAAAAAACAGCTAATAAGTGAGTATTGGTATAAAGAAAATGAACTAAAAATTAATTTAGAGGAAATATCTGCAGCTTTCATAGTACGTTACTTAAAGTTAACAGGTACACGCCATGTTAAAAAAGAATACAGTTATATTTTCTTGCATTTTATGGAAGAGTTTGCACGAACTACCGGCATGGATGCTTATTTTAAGAACAAATTAGAGCAACAATACCCTTTAATAAGCACGACACAAGAACCAGATTGGAATAGAATGCTTACAGAACGTCCTCCAAAACGGGATACTTTAGAAAAAATCACGTCATTGCCAACCATTACCGTAACCAACGATTTTCTGGCTAAAGTAAAAGACTATTTAACCCCTTACGTATTTGATGAAGATCATGCTGTAAAAGAATGGGAGTTTATTAGTGATGAGGCTCTAGAAGAACAAAGACAAGAACGCATTAATAAAGAAAAAGCAAAACGCTCACAAGAAAAAATTAGAAAGGAAATAGAGGAAGGCACTTTTTTAAAAGAAGCGCAAACCGTTACACAAGACAACCTCAGAGCAAACCAATATAGGCCGTCTTTAATTATTAAAATGTACGACGATGTAACCCCTCAAAAACAGGAAGAAGATAAACCGTCTCATTTAAAACCTGAAAAAATCGATAAAATTGACGACCCCTATACTATAGTCCTTGATGAAGTGGAAATAACCGGCCATAACTCACAAAAAATGCTGCGCACATTGCGCAGCAACTACTTACATTGGTCATCAAATAGAGATTGGTTTGGTATGGAACCAAACGATGGGAGAAAAAGAGAGATTCTGTAATACATCATGAGCTTATAACATGCAGCATATAAATAAAGCCTATCATTTTCAATTTAATACAAAAATAACAGAGGCATCACATGTTAGAAAAATAAAAACAATACACTTTTTTAGGGACGTAAGCATTACGCTTTTTGCAAACGATGAATTGTTTTTACGGTATCAACTGTTTACTTCAAAAATAACAATAAACAGCAACTATGCATTGCCAAATTGTTACTTGATAAGACAAATGGGATATGTCTTTGATGAAATAGAAATTGGAGTCAATAGACAGAGCGGTTTAATAAAAAAAGTATATAACTTAAAAAAAATACAAGAACGATGGGCCATTATAAAAGCAAAATTAGAGATAGATAATATAGGCGCAATAGTTGAGGCTATGTTTTTAACAATAACGAACGTATTACATAACGAAAAAGAGCTCATTGCTTTTCTTTCAGACTATAAAATGTTTGGGTTGTATTTTTCAAGTATTACAGATGATAGAAGCTTGTTAGAAAAACCTATTAATCAACCCAAAATACTCTCAGATTTCGATAACCATACCATTACCGAGCTTTTTCTGCCTAAAAAAGACAAACCCAATGCCTTTGGTATTTCAGAAAAAATAATCGAAGACAATAAGGTGTTTTTTTTTGACAGGTATTCAGGAGAATTGGAGTATGAAAACAACCAGGTCTATCAAGCTTATTTAGAAGTGAAAAAAGAAAAAACACATATACTTTACTGTGTCAATAGGATAGAGAAGTAGAAAAGACCAGCATAATAGAAACAGATGCCGATTTTGGGTTTAACCCATTTTAAAAGGATTGTAAAATAAAGATAATAAAAACTATAGTTTTATGGGAAGGATAAATAATTGGTTAGAAAATTTATTAATGGGGAGTGATCTAGTTTACACACCACCATCACATGATCAACCGCCTGTAAGTAAGGAATATGAAATAAGCAAGCAACAAAATGAAGAAGCCCGTAAAGAACGTGAAAAGGAAGAACAAGCCGAGGATGACCTAAAAATGGTGATACAGGGCGCTAAACTCCAATGCGCTATGTGTGTAACACCGATAGGCGATTTAATGGTAAATCTTGATACCCCGAGCATACAAGACAAAAAAACAGCCACCATACTAGAAAAAGACATGACCAGTCTTATTTTTAAGGGCAATTGCAAAAAAAGTCCCTATAGCTCTAGCCCATGTGCGAGCGTAATGCAGCTAGGCGACTGGAAACACGTGGGGACTTCGCTAGTGCAAGACCAACCACCTTTACTGCTTAAAAGCACCATTAAATGTAACTATGGCGGTGTGGATATAAAAATAACCGACTGCGGGCAACGCAACGAGCCCGAGGAAATTAATGTGGTGGGGGCACCAGTGCCTGTGTCTGAAATAATTTATGTCAATGGTCATTTTTACAACGAAGACGGTACTTTTGAAGGGAAAGTTGATGAAGAAAAAGGTTCTGGAAGCGTAAGCGATATATATACCTGTACAAAGAAAGAGGCTAAAAAGGATGAAAATGGAATAGAAGTTATTACCTATAAAGATTTTGAAATATTAAAAGAAGAAAGCAATAGGATAACGCATAGTGATTTTTGTTACATAGCTTATATTGTAAGACATGAGGCTGGTAACAATGATTTGAAAGAACTTAAATGCATTGCATTTACAAGTTACAATAGAGCTTTAAAGAAAAAGTCAACTTGGAAAAAATTATTAGCAACTTCATACTCTTCAGTTCCTAATAAAAAAGAGTTGTCTGAAAACAGTAATACTGAAAAAGATAAATTAACGAGAAAAGCACTTTTCTCTGTATTAAATGGAGAAGATGATATCACTAATGGCGCTGAGTATTGGGATGGCACAGATTTTCTTGCTTGGGGAAATTCAGAAACAAATCCATATAATAAATTAGGTCAAAATAAGTTTGATGAATATAAGTTTATTGAAATTCCTAAGGATATATATGATGATTTTGTAGCTGCAAATGGATCTTCCGCGCGATATTCTGATCGAGATAATCATCCAAAGACCGAAGACAAAGGCACACAAACATCAAACTAAAACAAAAAAAGAGGAAATTCTTGATGAAAACGGGAAGTCGGTTTTAGGTGAAGATGGCAAACCAACCTATAGGGAGACAGAAGTTCCAAATAAAATTATGTACTCAATTCCTGCGACAGATTTTACAGATAAAGACAATTGGACTACTGGAAGCTTTTATTATGATACAGGTGTTTCTACTACTTATGGTATTTCAGGAACAGTAACTGCTGGTAAAAGTATTTTTTGGAAACTAACATCAAAGAGACTAACAAGTGATAAAATAATAAGGGAAACAGATGATACTGAACATAACGAATAAAACAAATATTTTTACTTTAGTTTTTTTAGCTTTGATTTCTTCATGCTTAAGCCAAACACAAAACCAGTATACCATTGTTAATGTTGCATCTGTTTATACTGAGAGTGTTATAAATAATGACAGCGTTTCTTCAATTGATAAAATAAAGAGCGTAGAAAATGTAGTTGCGGTGTTTTCTAAAAAAAAAGATACAGTTACAACATATGTTTACGATTCAGAGCATTATCAAGGATCAATAGGCATAAGAAAATTTACTTCGATAAAAACTAATAAAAATAATCGATTTTTTATTTCTGAATTTTTTCGAGATACTGTAAAAGTGTCTTTCGAAGAAGCTAGCAGAATAGGTGTAAATAAAGATATTTACACCGTTAGCAAGCCATACTATTCGTTTCTAAAAGAAAAAATATTAAAAGAAGGTTCAATACTCCATTTTGTAAGTTTAATTAAAGACGGCTATGGCGATTATTGTGCGCTATTTAGCCCCTTGATTGATTACCGTTGGACTAAAACCAGAACTGACGTAGCTTATAAAATTTTACAGGTTTTAGTAACCAATGAAGATTTTCAATCTTCTGATGGCAGATTAAACACTTGGAAAATAGTATATAAAAATGATGCTGCAAAAGGAAAGTATTTTGAGAAATGCTTTTTAGAAGAAAATAAAAAATATAAGGTATATAAAACAGAATATGATAATGAAAGATTTCATGTATCGACAACTGTTTTTAGCAATACAAAAACATTATTAGACTCTGTTTCTGCTTCATGGGAATCTTATGGACAAAATATGGAAAAATATCAAATTGATTATCAGAAAAAACAAACAAAATTAGACTTACTAAAAACACATGAAAACCCGAAAAATTTAAATGAAATTATTAAAATATTAGGAGAAATCAAGACAGACTAATGGATCTTAAAATAGCTTACAGTGCAAACTCCACAATTATTTTATAAAAATCTGTTTCATAATTTTCAAGTCCAATGGAGAGGTTTACGAAGTTTTTGTAAATGCATTTAATGAAACCAATGCAGAAATAAGTTTAGATGACGTGCCATTAATTTACAATACCAATAAGCCTTGGTCTCGTTCGGGAAATACTGGTGGCAGTTATTCCAACAATAATCTTGATGACGCGATTATGGGAATGTGGCCCAATGGACTCGTTCAGCGGATCTGAGACAGGTTGTAAATCATAAAGATAAAAACAAGTTGTTTTGGTTTTATCGAACAACAATAGCTTTATTCATAAGCAACATAACCTATAGTTAATACTATTTATTAATAATCCTGTTCTAATTTATGTATTTTTGAAACATATTAAAATAGCACTCATGAAGACATTAGTTTTAGGTTTATTGGTTTTAGTAACAAGTATATCTTGTAAAGCGCAACAAGATACTTCAGTAGAAATTCTAAATCAGGATAATGAACGTCCTAAATTGGTAGTTGGTATTGTTGTCGATCAAATGCGATACGATTATTTAACGCGTTTTTATAATAAGTTTGGAGATAATGGTTTTAAAAGAATGATGCGCGAAGGTTTTAATTGTAAAAACAATCATTTTAATTATATTCCAACGTATACGGGGCCAGGGCACGCTTCCGTTTATACTGGTACAACGCCAAAATATCACGGCATTATAGGGAATGATTGGTACGACAAAGAGATAAAGGAGATGGTGTATTGTGCAGGTGATGATCATGTGTTACCTATTGGCACAGAAAGCGATGCTGGAAAAATGTCGCCACATAGAATGCTTACTACTACCTTTGCAGACGAAAATCGATTGTTTACACAAATGCAAGGCAAGACCATTGGGGTTTCTTTAAAAGACAGAGGTTCTATATTGCCAGCTGGTCATACGGCAAATGCAGCCTATTGGTTTAATGGTGGTAATGAAGGACGCTGGATTTCGAGTTCATTTTATATGGATAAATTGCCTAAATGGGTGCAGGATTTTAATGGTTCCAAAACCGTTGAATCTTATTTTAAAACATGGGACACCTTTTATGATATCGACACCTATATAGAGAGCGGTAGTGATTTAAATGCGTTTGAAGGTGGATTTAAAGGAAAGGAATCGGCAACATTTCCTTATAATTTGGCCGAATTAAAAGAAAAAAATGGCAACTATAGTATTTTAAGTGCGACTCCTTACGGCAATAGTATAACAGCAGATTTTGCACTAGCTGCACTTGATGGAGAACAATTAGGGCAAGATCATATTACAGACGTGCTTGCTATTAGTTTTTCAAGTACAGACTATGTGGGACATAATTTTGGTGTAAATTCTAAAGAAATAGAAGATGTGTACATCCGTTTGGATAAAGAGCTAGAGCGTTTATTCGATGCTTTTGATGCTAAAGTTGGAAAAGGGAACTACACCGTGTTTTTAACATCCGATCATGCTGCTATAGATGTGCCTGCTTACTTGCAAAGTGTAAAGATTCCTGCAGGATATGTCGATAATAAGGAACGGAAATTGGCATTCCATACTTTTATGTCTAAAAAATATGGAACTACAGATTTGGTTGAAAACATAAGTAACAATCAAATATTTTTAAATCGAGAGACCTTAAAAGCCTTGAATTTGGATTTGGAAACCGTTCAAAAAGCTATTTTAAATGAGCAATTAACTTACGATAAGATATATAAAGCCTATACGGCAACTACTATGGCAACTTCTGAATTTACTATAGGGATTGAGGCTTTAATTCAAAAGGGATTTAACCAAAAACGTTCTGGTGATGTAATTGTGGTAGATCAACCTGGGTTTATTTCATACGGAAAAACGGGTTCTACCCATGGTTCTGGTTTAAATTATGATACCCATGCCCCATTACTGTTCTTTGGTAAAGGGATTAAACATGGCGAAACCTATAAAAAAACAGAAATTACAGATATTGCCCCCACCATGTCGGCGCTTTTAGGGATTAGCTTCCCTAATGGGGCAACAGGACAACCCTTAGAATTTGTTTTAGACTAATGATGAAGCGGTTTTTATATTCTATTATGGCCATTACAATAGGGTTAGTTGTTTATGGTTATGAGTATTTTTTGGATGAAAAGGAAAGAACAAGTGGTGTTGAGGTTGGAAAACAAACTAAAAAATACACCAATACGTTCTTACTTCCTATAAGTACAACGAATCAAATGATCCACCATGAAAATTATTCGCTATCATATAGTGAACCTCATGAACAGGCAGAGTGGGTGGCATACGAATTGAAAAAAGAACATTTAACTAAAACGCGTTTTAATCGCCCTTATTTTGAAGTTGATGAAGCGGTTAAAACTGGAGCAGCACACTGGCGAAATTATAAAAAATCGGGTTATGATCGTGGACATTTATGCCCTGCTGGAGACAGAACATTTAGTAAAGCGGCTTATAATGAAACATTTTTAACTAGTAATATCAGTCCGCAAAGGCATGATTTTAACTCAGGTATTTGGAATACATTAGAACAGAAAGTGCGTTATTGGGCTCATAAATACGATGGTGTTTTTGTTGTAACTGGAGGCGTATTAAAAGGAGAGATGAAAACTATTGGTACGGAAAAAGTTGCTGTGCCCAATCAGTTTTATAAAATCTTAATAGACAATAACACTGATAAAATAAAAATGATTGCATTTCTCTTTCCTCATGAAAACTCTAAAAAACCTTTACATGAGTTTGTGGTTTCTGTTGATAGTATTGAAAAATTAACAGGAATCGATTTCTTTCCACAGTTGGAAGATACTTTAGAAAACAGGTTGGAAGCATCGAGTAATTATAAAGCATGGCGTTTTAATTGATAAAAGATACCATTTAATTTTTAGAAATGCTTATTTGCTTTTTTTTAATTTATTTAACATCCCACGCCATCGTAAATTTCGGATAAATTGCCCCTCCTTTTTAGAGACCAGAAAGGCAACAGCCGCTTTCTTAGCTTTAAAATAACCCGTAAGATAATCTTGAAATAAGCTAAAGCTTTTCTTTTTATAGGCTAGTTTCAAAGCAGAAATGAAAGTGATGGTAAAGCCGTAGCGCATTTTATACATGGCTTCTCCTTGTAGGTGTTTTGAAGCTTTATTATAGCTAATACCTGTGGGTTTTAGATGTTTTACATGTAAAGTTTCATCAGTTAAAACCTCCCAACCATAATACTTGGCCAACAACTCATCTACCGTGTCCCAGCCCATAGATGGTTTGAGTTTACCTATTTGGATAAAGCAAGACTTTCGGTATGCTTTTAAAGCACCTCGAATGTGGTCTTTTCTGGTTAGGTTTTCCAGAATCCATTGGTTGTTTTTTTTAATATAGCAAAAGCCGCTCGCCATGCCAATATGGTTGTTTGCATTAAAATGAATGGCTAGTTGCTCTAAGTAATGGTTAGGGAAAATCAAATCAGCATCAAACTTGCACATTACGTCATAATCATCATCTAAGGTTTTAAAACCTTTATAAAACGCCTGGATAATTTTAGATCCAGGTAAATGTTGGTCTGAAGATTGTGTGTTTATTAAAGAAATCCAAGCATACTTTTCGGCGTATGCCTGAACAATGTTAGGGGTACTGTCAGTAGAATGATCATTAACTACAACCACCTGTTTTGGTATATGGGTTTGGTTTATCAAAGAATCTAAAGTAAGCCCAATAGTGTCTGCTTCGTTATGTGCTGGAATAATTATATAAAACTTCATATTCTGGTTAATAGACGTGCAAATATCTTTATTTTTGTTTGTTAATCTGTATATTTTGCATAAAAACGTTTTTATTATTATTGTTTCCTATAATGGAGAGCCATGGCTTCGGAAAAATTTGGAAAGTATTAGAGTATCCCATTATCCTGTTAAAGTTTTAATGGTTGATAATGCGTCTTCAGATCGCTCCATAGCTATCGTTAAATCTTTTCCAGAAGTTGTGCTTATAGAATCTAAGACGAATTTAGGGTTTGGAAAGGCGAATAATATAGGGATTCAAGAAGCCTTAAAACAAGGTGCAGATTATGTGTTTCTCTTAAACCAAGACACATGGATATTCCCAAATACTATTGAAGAGTTGCTTTCCGCTGTAACATACAGTCGAGACTTTGGTATAGTGAGCCCTCTTCATTTTTCAAGTGATGCGACAATTTTAGATGAAAGCTTTAATACGTATTGGAAGAGAAAAACAATTAGCATCTCCGAAAACTTGGACCAAGTACCTTTTGTTAATGCTGCTGCATGGTTCATGCCACGGTCTGTTGTAGAAAAAGTAGGCTATTTCGAACCCTTGTTCCAACATTATGGCGAAGACCGAAACTATATTAATCGCGTCATATATCATCAATATAAAATCATAATCGCTAAAAATGCAAAAATCTGTCATGATAGAACGATTGTTAGAAATTTTAAAAAAGATTGTATTCAAGGGAGATTTCAAATTTTAAACGCTATTTTAAATATAAATGATACCTTGATATTGGGGTATTGGAAAGGTTTTGTTTCTGTGTTTGGGCTTCCTAAGTACTTTTTTAAATCCTATCCATTTTCAAAAAATGTAAGCTTGTATTTTAATTTGTTGGGTTATTTTTTTAAACAGAAATTTAATGTTTTTTTAATTCTTAAAAAAAGGGCATACTATAAATAATGAAAAGTAGCAACGAACAAAAACAAGTGTTTTGGTTTACCCTTATTAATTATTTGGGTATCTTAATTGGCATTGGATCTACGATATTCATTTATCCAAATGATAAAGAGTTTCTAGGGATGGTTCGTTATGTAGATGCTATCGCGCAGTTAATGTTCCCTATACTGTTATTTGGAGCGGGGCAGTCTCTTATTTACTTTTACCCGTTGGTTAATGAAGAGAACCAAAAAAAACTGTTTAAATACGCGATTAAAAGTATACTTGTAATAAGTGTTAGCCTTGCGTTACTTTTAATTTTGGGAAATTACATAGTGGTATTAGAGAATTATCATTTTGTTTTTTATGCTTTTCCTTTAGCGTTAATTATCGCGTTGATAGAGCTGTTTAAGCGTCAAGCCATAAACTTACAAAAATTATCTGTTCCTACTCTATTAGAGAAAATAATTCCTAAAATAAGCTTCCCTATTATATTTTTAATGTTTTTAGCAGGGTACCTAAACGTCATAGATGGGCTAAAGCTTTTTATTGCATCCTATTTTATAATTATTGTGTTATTGGCGCTTTATGTGTTTAAATATTATAAAGTAAATTCAGATTTTAATTTTAAATCACTCTTTACGCAAATTGATAAAAAAGAATATTATAGATACAGCTTCTATGCGTTTTTAGGAAGTTTTGGGTCTTTTTTAGCGTTTCGATTGGATGTTTTGATGATTCCCGAGTTTCTTTCGTTCGAAGCAAATGGCACCTATAGTATTGGAGTGGCTTTAGTATCTGTTATCGGTATTCCTGCACTGGGCTTGTTCTCGATATATGCACCAATGATTTCAGAACACTTAAAAAACAATGCTATTAATGAATTGGGAAAAAAATATATCGAAACGGCTAAGCTTTTATTTTTTGTAGGTGCTATTTTATATGGTGCTATTGTTTTGGGTATTGATTCTTTATTTATGTTACTGCCAACGTATGATAAATTGGTAGAAACCATTCCGGTTATTATGATATTGGGCGCTAATGTGTTATTTAATATGGGAACTGGTTTTAGCTCTGAGATTATCTCGTATTCCAAATATTATCGTGTTAATATTATGTTGTTATTTGTATTGGTGTTTTTAAATATCTTCCTTAATTTATATGTTTTAACCCAAACCGATTATGGTATTGAAGGGGTCGCTTGGGCATCATTAATTGCTATGGTGCTATTTAATACTATTAAGCTCTATTTTATTCAAAAGAAATTTAAAATCCTCCCTTTTGATAAAGGGTATTTGAAGTTGTTTTGGATTGTTTTTGTAGTAGGCTTAGGACTTTATTTTCTGCCAAAAACGCAAAACAGTCTTATAGACCTTATTTTAAAGTCTGGACTGTTTTGCGTTTTGAACGTTTTTATAGTTTATAAATTTAAACTCATTTATAGCTTGAACTATTGGATAGAGAAGGTGTTAAGAATGAAATAAACACATTCTAGTACCTATAAACAATGGCATTTACATGCATGCCAGCTCCAACACTTGCAAACATAATAACATCGCCCTTAGAAAGGGAATGGCCTTCTAGTTTATTGTTTCGAACCAAATCAAAAAGCGTTGGAACGGTAGCTACAGAACTGTTTCCTAATTTCTGAATGCTCATGGGCATAATGTTCTCTGGAATGTCACAGTCGTAAAGTTTATAAAAGCGTTTTAAAATAGCTTCGTCCATTTTCTCATTGGCTTGATGTACAAATATTTTCTTCACATCCTGAATATCAACACCGCTTTGGTCTAATGCAGATTTCATGGCTTTTGGAACCGTATTAAGTGCGAATTCATAAATTTTACGCCCTTCCATTTTGATATAGCGCGTATCACTGTCCAGTTCTTGGTTGTTTGATTTTCCGAAGTATAAGTAATAGGCCTCATCATAAGTGTAACTACCGGTTTCATGAGATAGAATACCACTACCATCATCTGTCGCTTCAATAATAGCCGCGCCTGCACCATCAGAAAAAATCATGGCATCTCTGTCGTGTTGGTCTACAACTCTAGAAAGGGTTTCGGTACCAACAACTAAACAACGTTTTGCCATGCCCGATTGTATAAAGGCTTTCGCCTGAATAACGCCTTGTATCCAGCCAGGGCAGCCAAATAAAATATCGAATACAACACATTTAGGGTTTTGGATCCGTAAATTATGTTTAATTCGTGTAGCTAAACTAGGTAACATATCACTTTGGACAGTGTTATGTTTTACGTCGCCGAAGTTATGCGCTACAATAATGAAATCTAAAGTTTCAGGATCTATTTTAGCATCGGCAATAGCTTTTTCGGCAGCAAAGAAACCTAAGTCAGATGAGTTTAAGTCATGCTTCGCATACCGACGTTCAGCAATACCCGTAATGGCTTGAAATTTTTTAACAATAACGTTATTAGGGTGGTTTATGGCAGAGCCATCAGTGTTTAGAAATCGATGTTGATAAAAGTTTTCGTTTTTTTCAACTTCAGTAGGGATGTAGCTTCCCGTACCTGTAATCTTTATATTCATAAAACAAAAATGCTATTGGTTATTTTAACTATTCAAATATACTGGCAAATGGATTAATGCGTTTATTTCTTTTAGAACTTTTACGATGCCCAACACCTATTGGTTAGGCTTCCATGTACGCCTCTATAGGCGCACAAGTACACATTAAATTTCTATCGCCATAGGCATCATTCACACGTCTTACGGTAGGCCAAAACTTATTGTCCTTTAAGTAATCTAATGGAAATGCAGCAGTTTCTCGCGAATACGGGAAGTGCCACTCATCTGCAGTAAGCATGCTCATGGTATGTGGTGCGTTTTTAAGTACATTATTGGGGGCGTCAAGTGATGTGCGGTCTATTTCTTTTTTTATAGAAATGAGAGCGTCACAAAAACGATCTATTTCTGCTTTGTTTTCACTCTCGGTAGGTTCTATCATTAAGGTTCCAGCCACAGGGAAAGATACAGTGGGGGCATGAAAACCGTAATCTATGAGTCGTTTAGCAATGTCGCTTACCTCAATACCATGGGCTTTAAAAGGGCGGCAATCTACAATCATTTCATGGGCAGCACGGCCACGCTCGCCCGAATATAAGGTCTCAAAGGAGCCTTGTAATCGTGTTTTAATATAATTTGCATTTAAAATTGCAGTTCTGGTACACTCCGTTAAGCCTTCTGTGCCAAGCATTTTGATGTATCCATAAGAGATGAGGCAAGCCAGAGCAGAACCGAAAGGAGCGGCAGAAATTGCCGTAATCGCTTTTTGGCCTCCTGTTTTTTTAACGGGATTTCCAGGTAAAAAGGGTGCTAATTGTTTGGCAACACATATGGGGCCAACACCAGGACCGCCACCGCCATGCGGGATTGCAAAGGTTTTATGCAGATTTAAATGGCACACATCTGCTCCAATACTTCCTGGATTTGTTAATCCTACTTGTGCGTTCATATTGGCGCCATCCATGTAAACTTGTCCGCCATTATCGTGGATAATCTTAGTGATTTCCTTAATGGCCGATTCGTATACTCCATGCGTAGAGGGGTAAGTAACCATTATGCAGGATAAATTTTCTTTATGTAATATTGCTTTTTCGCGTAAATCTTCAACATCAATATTGCCTTCATCTGTAGATTTTGTAACAACAACCTTCATGCCGGCCATTACGGCGCTGGCAGGATTGGTGCCATGGGCAGAAGCCGGTATTAAGCATATGTTTCTATGGGCTTCATTACGAGATTCATGGTAGGCTTTAATCACCATAAGACCTGCATATTCGCCTTGAGCACCAGAATTTGGTTGTAAGGATGTGGCGGCAAAACCAGTGATCTCTGATAATTGATCTTCAAGTGCTTTTAAAACGGTTAAATAGCCTTGGGCTTGTTTATTTGGAGCAAAAGGATGGATGTTACCCCATTTAAACCAACTTAAAGGCATCATTTCTGCTGCTGCATTTAACTTCATGGTGCAAGAGCCTAAAGAAATCATGGATTGATTTAATGATAAATCCTTACGTTCAAGCGATTTAATATAACGCATTAAACCCGTTTCAGAGTGGTGTGAGTTAAAAACCTCCATGCTTAAAAATTTTGAATGGCGTTGTAAAGACTCAGGAATATTATGATGTTCGGCAATGGAGTTCAAGGTGATGGTGTCTTTTCCAGCAGCTTCTGCAAATACGGTAATTAAATAATTGATATCTCGAATACCCGTTGTTTCATTAATAGAAATAGTAACGGTTTCTTTGTCTGGATATCGTAAATTAACTTTTTTCTCTTTCGCTATCCTCTTGATTTTTTTAGAGTCTGTTTTTATTTGAAGCGTGTCAAAAAACGAAGTGTTCACTTGATTAAATCCTAATTTCGCTATAGCTTTTGCTAATTCTGACGTTTTATTATGAATTTTATCTGCTATAAACTGTAAGCCTTTAGGGCCATGATATACTGCATAAGTGCCTGCCATAACAGCTAATAATACTTGTGCCGTACAAATGTTTGAAGTGGCTTTGTCTCGTTTGATATGTTGTTCTCGGGTTTGGAGAGCCATACGGAGTGCTCTTTTGCCATCCATATCTTTCGTAACGCCAATAATACGTCCGGGTAAATCACGTTTATAAGCCTCTTTAGTAGCGAAAAAAGCAGCATGAGGCCCGCCATATCCCATGGGGATACCAAAACGTTGGGTGGTACCCACAACCACATGGGCACCGAATTTCCCAGGAGATTCCAGTTTTACCAAACTTAAAATGTCTGCCGCAACAGCTACCTTAATGTTTGCGGTTATGCCTTTACTTATAAAGGTCTTAATATCTGTTATCTGACCATTTTTTCCAGGGTATTGTAATAAAGCTCCAAAAAAGTCAGATGAAAAATCAAAGCGATCTTCTTTGCCAATAACCAGTTCTACACCAATAGGTGTCGCTCTCGTTTGAAGTACAGATAAGGTTTGTGGCAATATATTTTCAGACACAAAAAACTTGTTGATGTTATTTTTTTTCTGACTGCGATCGCGAACTGCAAATAATAAGCCCATGGCCTCGGCTGCCGCAGTACTTTCATCCAATAAAGAGGCGTTTGCAATTTCCATACCTGTAAGATCGGTAACCATAGTTTGGAAATTTAAGAGCGCTTCCAGTCTGCCTTGAGCTATTTCAGCTTGATAGGGCGTATATGCGGTATACCAACCTGGGTTTTCAAGAATGTTGCGTTGAATTACCGCAGGTAAAATAGTAGGGTGATAACCTAAACCAATGTAAGTTTTATAGGCTTTGTTTTTTTTAGATAAATCGTGGATATGAAGAAGGTATTCATGCTCCGTCATCGGGGCATCTAAATTCAATTCTTTTTTTAAACGAATATCATCTGGCAGGGTTTCAGAAATTAGTTGCTCTAAGGATGCTACCCCTATGGTGTCCAACATTTGTTTTTTGTCTTCTTCATTTGGGCCAATATGACGCAGTGCGAAAGCATTTGTATTCATTGAAATATAGGATTGAATTAGTCTGCAAAATTAAATAATTATAAAGGTTTTAGAGGTCTGGGAATTGAAAGTTTTTAACCTTTTGAAAACCTTATCAACAGTTTAACTATTTTTGTTAAATGAAGTTTTTGAAACCTCTGCTCAATTTTTATATAAACAGCAGTATTCATGTAGCGTTTGCTGTGTTTTCGCTAAGCTGGCTAACGCTTATTCAGTTTGGTCTCGCTTACGATGGCATTGTGCTTCCTTTTGTGTTTTTTGCAACTATTACTGGATATAATTTTGTGAAATACTACGCAATGGCCAAATTTCATCATCGCAATCTTCCTGTTTGGCTTAAGTGGATACAAGTCTGGTCTTTTATTTGTTTTACTTTAGTGTGCTATTATGGTGTGCAACTTCAAGGGGAAACCCTGTGTTGGATCGCGACCTGTGGTTTGGCTACGTTCTTTTATGCGATGCCGTTTTTTTCAAAGCGCTTGGCTACAGAAGCACAACAAAATTTAAGGAACGTAAAGGGGCTTAAAATTTATATAATTGCACTTAGTTGGGTGGGAGTTACTGTGTTTTTGCCTTTAGCGGAAAGCCATCGAGTTATTCGGTTAGATGTGGTCTTGGTGGCTGTACAGCGGGTGCTTTTTGTTATGGTTTTAATGTTGCCTTTTGAAATTAGGGATTTAAAATACGATAGCCCTAAGCTGAATACTATTCCTCAAAAATTAGGGTTAAAAAAAACAAAAACATTAGGAGCTTTTTTGTTGATGATTATATTGGTGCTCGAAGCGCTAAGGAATGAAGTGTCCTTTAATGATAAAGGTATTCTACTAGTGGTCGTGCTTGTTACTTTTCTGTTTTTAATGTTTTCAAACAAAGAGCAAAATCGGTATTACTGTTCATTATGGGTAGAAAGTGTGTCTATTTTATGGTTGGTTCTAATGGTTCTGCTTTCTTAATTTGAATAGTCTTTTAAAGCCTTTTCAAAATCTTTTTTCATAGCGGCCTTGTCCTTTCTATCCAAGCACTGTATCTGAGATTCTTTTATTTTGTCTGTTAACTTCGTGTTGTTTTTGGTGTATTTTCTGCAGATTTTACAAAAGGCCAAATGCGTAATAAGTTTGGCTTTTTCCCATAGCGAAGCCTCTCTATATTGCGCTTTGTCACAAACAATATGTGCCTTATCACAGGGGATGAAAAATTTAAATGTCTTGCTCATTATTAAAACCAATTTTTTTCGAGGCAACTAGCCATCGCTGTTCTTGCTCGATGAATGATGACCCAAAGGTTAGACGCTGTAATGTTCAATTCATTACAGATTACCTCCGTTTCATAGCCTAAAATAGTTTTCATTTTAAAGGCTTCGGCTTGTTTTTTAGGTAGTTTTTCTAAACATTGGTATATAGCATCTCCCAGCTCGGTGTTCTCCATAATGTGCTCCGCCGTTCTATCAAAGGGGTCTGAGACGCGCTCTTCAAGCCAGTCGCCTTCAGACTCTGTATCACTATTATAATTTATACGAACTTCAGCTTTTCCTTTGTTTGAATTTATTTTGCGATAATGATCAATGATTTTACGTTTTAAAATAGAAATGAGCCAAGTGCGTTCACTGGCTTCTCCTTTAAAATTTTTCATGGATTTTAAACCAGCAAAAAAAGTATCCTGAACCAAATCTTGCGCAATTATCTTGTCGTTTATACGCGATATGGTATAATTGTAAAGATAATCCGAGTATAAGTCAATCCACTTATTCGCATCAATTTGGTGTATAGGCATTATAGCTTCATTTTTTTCCAATTCAAAAATAATATAAAAAATCGGATATTTTTTTTACTGATTTGTTTTTACTACCATATGTGTTTCCAAAAGTTAGTTTTTAGTTGGCACCAACCCCGCTCGTCTCAATAATGCTTCTGGTTGAGGTTCTTGCCCTCTAAAGCGTTTATACAGCGTCATAGGGTTTTCTGTGCCGCCTTGGGACAATATGTTGTCTTTAAACTTTAAGGCTATTTCTTTATTGAAAATCCCTTCTTCTTTAAAATACTCAAAGGCATCTGCATCTAAAACCTCTGCCCATTTATAGCTGTAATAGCCCGAAGAGTAGCCGCCCTGAAAAATATGGGAAAAAGCAGTACTCATACAATTTTCTGCAACATCAGGATACAAAGTGGTATTTTTAAAAGCGTCTGTTTCATGGGCTTTTACACTTTTAATGGTTTCTGGCGATGTTATAGCGTGCCAGCTCATATCCAATAAACCAAAGCTAAGTTGTCGTAACGTTTGCATACCTTCATGAAAGGTGGCCGAGGTTTTAATTTTTTCAATCAAATCCATAGGGATGAGTTCGCCGGTTTGGTAATGTGTGGCAAACAATTCTAAAGCTTCTTTTTCATAACACCAATTTTCCATAATCTGACTTGGCAGTTCTACAAAATCCCAATAGACGCTAGTTCCCGAGAGACTAGGGTAGGTGGTGTTCGCTAACATGCCGTGTAGTGCATGGCCAAATTCGTGAAACAAAGTGGTAACCTCATTAAAGGTTAAAAGAGAAGGTTTTGTTTTTGTTGGTTTGGTAAAATTACAAACAATAGAGATGTGTGGCCTGCTGTTTTCGCCGTCTTTTATATATTGTGGTTTATAAACTGTCATCCATGCGCCATTTCGTTTTCCTGGTCGTGGAAAATAATCAGCATAAAAAATAGCAATAAAATCCCCTTTCGTGTTGGTAACTTTATAGGTTAAAACGTCTGGATGGTATTTGTCAATTGTATTTATTTCTTCAAAGTGTAAGTCGAATAACGTATTGGCAACTATAAATGCCCCGTTTATTACGTTTTCCAATTTAAAATAAGGCTTCAGTTTCTCATCATCAAGATTAAACAGCTTTTGTTTAAGCTTTTCAGAATAATAAGCACCATCCCATTTTTGAAGTGTATCAATACCATCTAGTTCTTTAGCAAAATCTTCTAGATTTTTAAATTCGCGTTCTGCTGCAGGCTTTGCTTTTTCTAATAAATCCTTTAAAAAAATAGCTACCTGTTCTGGCGTTTCTGCCATACGTTCTTCAAGTACAAAGTGTGCATGGGTTTTATAGCCTAGTAGGTTAGCGCGTTCGTGCCGTAATGTTACTATTTCTAAAACAATCTCTTGGTTGTCTAAATGGTCGTTATGAAACCCTTTTTTTCCAGCTGCCAAGGTTAGGGTTTTGCGTCTTTCACGATTATCGGCATACGTTACAAATGGAATATAACTAGGATAATCTAAAGTGAAAAGCCAGCCCTCTTTTTCCTTAGATTCTGCTAATTGCTTTGCTGCTTCAATAGTGCCTTCGGGTAGGCCCGATAAGTCGTCTTCATCCGTAATTAACATTTCAAACCTGTTAGTTTCGGCTAGTGTGTTTTCTCCAAATTTAAGTTTTAACTGACTTAATTTTTTATCAATAGCCCTCAGCCTCTGTTTTTTGTTCTCGGGTAAATTGGCACCGTTTCTAGAGAAGCCTTTATATTTCTTATCTAAGAGCATTTGCTGCTCGGTGGTTAAATTTAACTCTGTCTTAGCATCATATACCGTTTTTACTCTTTTAAATAGAGCTTCATTTAAGGTAATGTCGTTACTGAAATCAGATAACAAAGGCGAAACATCTTGTGCAACCTTCTGTAATGTATCATTGGTTTCTGCAGAATTTAAGTTAAAAAAGATACTGGATACCCGATCTAATTGTTCGCCCGAAAACTCTAAAGCTTCAATAGTGTTTTCAAAAGTGGGGGCGTCTGGATTATTGGTAATGGCATCAATTTCCAGTCTGGTTTTTTCAATACAAGTTTTAAAAACAGGTAAGAAATCGTTATCATCTATGTTGGAAAATGGTGCGGTAGTATATTTCGTTTGAAAAGGGCTCGTTAGAATATGTTCTGGCATGGTATTGAAATATGTTAAAGGTTTGATTGTTATTAAGCTCTTTTAAAGCGTGTGTTGCTCATCGATAAGAGTCAATAAAATAATGGGGTTAAATCCCAACATAGTTTTTTTATTTTAAATCTTTTGCAGATTGAATAACCAGGGCTTTAAGGCCTTCTTTGTATTCTGATATGGTATGTTGGACTTCTGCATGGCTTGTGCCTATAATTTGTGCTGCTAATATACCCGCGTTTTTGGCGCCGTTTAAAGCGACTGTTGCTACGGGAACACCTCCAGGCATTTGGAGAATGGATAAAATAGAGTCCCAGCCATCAATAGAGTTACTGCTTTTTACGGGCACACCAATAACAGGGAGTGGCGATAAGGCTGCAATCATACCAGGTAAATGCGCTGCGCCGCCAGCACCAGCAATAATTACAGAAAAGCCACGGGTATGGGCATGTTTTCCATAATCGAACAGTTTTTCTGGGGTGCGGTGTGCAGAGACAATATCCACTTCTACAGCGATATTGAAGCTTTTTAAGATGTCTATAGCATCTTGCATAACTGGGAGGTCGCTTTTGCTTCCCATTATAATTCCTACTTTACTCATAAAATTTTAAATTTTAAATTCAAATTCCAAATTTATGAAGGCGGATCGCAATTTTTGTATAAATTGGAATTTGGGGGTTTTGTGTTGTAATTTATTCTGAAATCACTTTAATAGTTAATTTTACGGCTTCTGCAATTCGTCGCGCCTCGTTTACATCTTCATTTACTATAGTAACATGGCCCATTTTTCTAAATGGACGGGTTTGTTTTTTACCATAAATATGTGGGGTTACGCCTTCCATGCCCATAATGTTTTCTATATTTTTATAAATAACATTGCCACTATAGCCTTCGGCGCCTACCAAGTTTACCATCACACCACTTACTTTGCTGTCGGTACGCCCTAGAGGTAAGTTTAAAATTGCTCTTAAATGTTGCTCAAATTGAGAGGTGTAACTAGCTTCAATGGTTTGATGTCCAGAATTATGGGGTCTTGGGGCTACTTCATTGATTAGGATGTTGTTATCTTGTGTTAAAAACATTTCTACCGCCAATAAGCCTACATGGTTAAAGGCTTGAGATGTTTTTAAAGCGATTTCGGTCGCTTTTTTCGCTATTTTTTTATCAATTCTTGCAGGACAAATTACATATTCTACTTGGTTGGCTTCGGGATGGAACTCCATTTCTACCACGGGGAATGTCTTGGTTTCTCCTGATGCATTTCTAATAACAATTACAGCTAGTTCATTTTTAAAAGGCACTAAATTTTCAGCAATACATTCTACATTAGGTAGCCCTTCTAAATCTTGAATTGTTTTCACGATTTTTACGCCCGTACCATCATAACCAAATTGTGCTGCTTTCCAGACAAAAGGAAGTGATAAGCCTCCATTGTCAATCGTGTCCTGTATTTGAGACGTATAAGCGAAACGTGAAAATGCTGCTGTTGGAAGATTGTGGTCCACATAAAACAATTTTTGCGTGGCTTTATTTTGGATGGTACGTAAGGTTTTAGAGGATGGATATACTTTAATTCCTTCTTTTTCAAGAGCCTCTAGTGCGTCAACATTTACATTTTCAATCTCAATAGTCAATACATCTACCTGTTTTCCAAAATTATAAACGGCATCAAAATCCATTAAATCACCTATATGAAATTCATTGCTGGCTATTTTGCATGGTGCTTCGGTGCTGGCGTCTAAAACACATGTGTAAATATCAAATTTCCGAGTATCATTAAGTAGCATTTTACCTAATTGGCCACCGCCTAGAATGCCGAGTTTGAAATTTGAGGAGAAATAATTCATGTTGTTCGCTTTGCTAATAATTTGTTCTATATTATGCAAAAATACGTTTTAATATCAAATTACTTTCGAAATCATAAATCAAAAAATCGGTAATCGGCAATCTATTGATTATCTTTGTCTCTTTTAAAAATCGAAAAATAGTGATAAAACTTCACGATAAATACTTTAAGCCTTTTATTTCTGCGGAAGAAATCGATACGGCCATCGCTTTAATGGTGGAAGAGATTTCTAATGCACTTGGCGATGAAATTCCTGTTTTTATTGGTATTTTAAACGGTTCGTTTATGTTTGTAAGCGACTTTGTAAAGAAATATCCAAAACCTTGTGAAGTTACATTTATTAAACTGGCTTCATATGAGGGCGTAAAATCATCTGAAGATATCCAGCGTTTAATAGGGCTTACCCAAGACTTAACAGGGCGTACCGTCATTATTCTCGAAGATATTATCGATTCTGGAAAAACACTCGCAGAAGTGCATAGGATCTTTCAAAATGAAAAAGTGAAATCCTTGCAAATTGCGACCTTGTTTTACAAGCCAGAAGCTTACAAAAAAGATTTTAAACTACATTATATCGGTATTGAAATTCCAGATAAATTTATAGTGGGGTACGGACTGGACTATGATAATCTAGGAAGAGATTTGCCGGAAATTTATCAAATTAAAGAAACGCAACACATGACAAACTTAGTGCTATTTGGTCCTCCGGGAGCAGGAAAAGGAACGCAGGCAGATTTTTTAAAAGACAAATACAATTTAGTACATATCTCTACAGGCGATGTGTTTAGGTATAACATTAAAAACAAAACAGCTTTAGGCATGTTGGCAAAGTCCTTTATAGATAAAGGCGCTTTGGTTCCCGATCAAGTAACGATAGATATGTTGAATGCCGAGGTTGAAAAGAACGCTGCTGCCAATGGCTTTATATTTGATGGTTTTCCGCGCACGAATGCTCAAGCTAAAGCTTTAGATCAATTAATGGACAGTAAAGATTCGCAAATTAACGCCATGATTGCCCTGGAGGTAGATGATGAGGTTTTGGTAAAGCGTTTGTTACAAAGAGGTGAAACTAGTGGGCGTGCCGATGATGCCGATGAGTCTATAATAAGAAACAGAATAAAAGTGTATTATAACGAAACGGCAATACTAAAAGATTACTATACCGACCAGAATAAATATTTTGGTGTAGATGGTGTTGGGAGCATTGAAGCTATTACCGAGCGCTTAAATTCGGTAATAGATACCCTTTAATAGGGTGGGTCTCGAAAAACTTCAACACCATAAAGGCCTAAGCATTACATTATAATTTCGATGGTTATGGTTCTTTTGTGTTAATGATAGGAAGTCACCGAGAAATTGAAATTAAAAGAAGAACATTTAGTAGCTACTAGATGTTCTTCAAGATATAAATTAATGAATATTGAAATTGAACAAAAATGACAGAGGGTAACTTCGTTGATTACGTAAAAATGTTTGTAAGCTCTGGTAACGGAGGTAAAGGGTCTTCACATTTACACCGTGAAAAATTTATTACCAAAGGGGGGCCTGATGGTGGTGATGGTGGTCGTGGGGGGCATGTTATTTTACGTGGAAACTCAAACCTCTGGACATTATTGCATTTAAAGTTTAAGAAACATATTCGAGCAGGACATGGTGGGCACGGTGCAAAGAGCAGAAGCTTTGGCTCTGATGGTACAGACGAGTACGTGGATGTTCCCTTAGGGACAGTTGTGAGGGATAGCGAAACCAATGATATCATTTTTGAAATTACCGAAGAAGGTGAAGAGAAAGTTATAGCGCAAGGTGGAAAAGGTGGTCTTGGAAACTGGCACTTTAGATCGTCTACCAACCAAACCCCGCGTTATGCACAACCAGGGATGCCTCTTGAGGAAAAACACATTACCTTAGAGCTTAAGATTCTTGCCGATGTAGGATTGGTGGGTTTTCCTAATGCAGGAAAATCAACGTTATTGTCGGTTATGACCTCTGCAAAGCCGAAAATTGCCGATTATGAGTTTACTACATTAAAACCCAATTTGGGCATTGTAGAATATCGAGATTTCCAAACTTTTGTTATGGCAGACATACCTGGAATTATTGAAGGGGCTGCAGAAGGAAAGGGACTTGGTCATTATTTTTTACGCCATATTGAGCGAAATTCGATTTTGCTTTTTTTAATACCTGCCGATGCAGAAGACATCAGAAAGCAATATGACATTCTGTTGGACGAACTTCGTAGATATAATCCAGAAATGTTGGACAAAGACCGTATTGTCGCTATATCCAAAAGCGATATGCTGGACGACGAGCTTAAAGCAGAGCTAAAAGAAGAACTCGATAACGAATTGCCCGTACCATATTTGTTTATTTCTTCTATTGCTCAACAAGGTATTATGGAACTTAAGGATACCTTATGGAAAATGTTGAATAACTAGATTTTTAAATTTTATTTAAACTGGTTTTTTTTCATTTTTTTTAACACCATTATGTTATTAAAAAAATGAAGCAATATATTAAAAGCATTGTAGAAATTAATAACAATAGGAAAAGTAGATGTTTTGCTTTTTTTATACAGGCGCTTATTTTAATTTCTATTGTTACATTTTCGGTGGAAACCATTCCAAACTTGGAACCAAAAACCAAGCTTATACTTCGGGCTATAGAATGGTTTAGTGTGGTTGTTTTTACTATTGAGTACTTCTTGAGAATTTATGTTGCCGATAATAAACGTAAATTTATATTTAGTTTTTTTGGTGTTATTGATCTTTTGGCCATTCTGCCGTTTTACCTGTCTTTTGGTGTCGATTTAAGGTCTTTAAGAACATTGCGCTTTTTACGATTATTTAGGATATTGAAATTGGTTCGCTATAATCGGGCTTTAAACCATTTTACACGAGCTATAAAATCAGCTAAAGAAGAAATCCTTTTATTTATATTTATTACATTAATATTAATTTATTTTTCAGCAGTAGGTATTTATTATTTCGAGAGCGAGGCACAACCTGAGCATTTTGCTTCTATTTTTGATAGTTTATGGTGGGCCATTATAACGCTTACTACAGTGGGGTATGGCGATGTTTATCCTATTACTGTAGGCGGGAAGGTTTTTACTTTTTTTATTCTAATGATTGGTTTGGGTATAGTGGCCATACCTACGGGTATTATTTCTTCTGCTTTAACGAAATCTGTAGACCCTCACGACGAAGAAGAGGTTTAAAATGGTTGCTAGAAAACATGTGGAATATTTTTTGATTAATTTTGATTAATTTCGTGAGACATTCATTAAGGTGAGCATCTTTTCTAATACTTAAAAATTAAGCTATGCGATTTCTAATACTTCTTTTTACAGCATTTTTTTTAAACGCTTGTGCGCCCATACACGTAAACTACGACTTTGATAAAGCTGTTAACTTTAATAATTATAAGACTTATAATTATTATGCCGATATGGAAACCGGCTTAAGCGAATTGGATACTAGGCGTTTTTTAGAGGCTCTAGATGCCAAGTTGAAGGCCAAAGGGCTGGTGTTAGCCGATACCCCCGATTTTTTTATCGATATTAAAAGTCGTGAATATCAAGAGGTTGCACATAACAATGTAGGTGTAGGCTTAGGAGGCTCTGGACGTAATATGGGTGGCGGGCTCTCTATTGGTATTCCCGTAGGACAATCTAAAGTAAACCGGCGTATAACAATTGATTTTGTAGACCATTCTAAAAATCAATTGTTTTGGCAAGCAGTAAGTGATTATGGCTTTAATCCTAATGCACAACCCGAGCAACGTGAAGCTAAATTTAGTGCAGTTGCAGAAAAAATACTCTCTAAATATCCTCCTAAACCCTAATATTAAAAATTTATAATTATCCTAACATAATATACTCTATGATTGTTTGCATGTTTTGTAGCTTTACATAAAAGCAAAAATATTATGGAATTATTAAAGAACAAAGTCGCTCTTATTACGGGAGGCTCTAAAGGTATAGGTTACGGAATAGCACAATCGCTTATTAATATGGGGGTTCATGTGGCAGTAACGAGTAGAACCGAGGCTTCTGCAGTGAATGCTGCCAACATCCTAACGTCGGGTATAGAATCTGATGTAAAAGCAATAGGGATTGAAGCCGATGTTAGAGATTTTGAAAGTCAGCAAAAAGCCGTAGCAACCGTTTTAAGTCAATTTGGTCAATTGGATATTGTAATTGCCAATGCAGGTTTAGGGCATTATGGAAATATAGAGGATATATCTATTCAGCAATGGCAAGAAACCATAGATACGAATTTAACAGGAGCTTTTTATACGATTAAAGCAAGTTTAGAGGCTTTAAAAAAATCACAAGGCTATTACATTACAATTTCTAGTTTAGCTGGTACCAATTTCTTTGCCAATGGGTCTGCTTATAATGCGAGTAAATTTGGACTTACAGGATTTACACAAGCAGTAATGCTGGATTTAAGAAAATATGGTATTAAAGTGAGCACTATTATGCCGGGGTCGGTTTCTACTTATTTTAATGGAAACATCCCAAACCCAGAGGATGCATGGAAAATTCAAATTGAAGATATTGGCGAATTAGTGGTAGATGTTCTTAAAATGAACCCGAGAACCTTACCTAGTAAAATTGAAGTTCGACCATCTACACCTCCAGGTAACTAATCTGTTTTAATTTTTTATTAGTTTTTTACTAGCAATTAAAACGTGGTTGGCATAAAAATTAACGATATAAATGCCTGGGCTCCATAAACTCATGTCTATTTGTGAGGCATTAGAGTTTAATGCTATTTGCGATTCTATCTTTTTGCCATCCATGCTTATAATATCTAAATATAACGGTGTATTTGTAGTGTTTTGGTATTTAAAATTAATAACCCCACTTGATGGATTTGGGAAAATAGAAATATTAAACGTATCGTCTTCACTTGTAATACGATCTACTGCTAAGGTTGCATAATGGATGGTCCAAGTTACTGTATAAAGATGTAAGGTTTCGTGATGGTCTACTCTAAGTAGTGCAGTAGTATCATCGATAACGGCAGTTAATGTGTTGCTTCCTGCTTCTAAATCGGTTTCCAACAATGAGATGGCGTCTGCTACATGTGTTAATTCTAAACCATTAAAGAACCACTTGTTTTTCAAACTATTTGTTGTGGTTTGAATCAAATTCAGTTTAAAATTTAAGGGGAAAGTGGGGGCATCTATAGTAGTATTGTTTGGTAAGTAAGACTCAATAGGGGATACTAAATCGTGTATTTTTTCGATAATTCCTTCTTTGCAAACAGGACAAAAAGCCTTTTCTATAGAGCGCATTTTACAGTTTTGATGAGGTCTATACCATGGCTTAGGAAGATTGTTAGCATCAAAGTGTTGATAAACCCCCACATCATTAAAATTCAGCCAGTTTCGCCACTTTACCACATTTGGGTCTGTTTCTTGTGTCATATTAATCCCTTCTACCGCCAAAGCATCGTCTATAGGGTAATATTCATCGATCAGGTTAAATAGGGAGTGGCCTAATTCATGTACCACGACATCGGTGGCATAATATCCAGAATAGGCCATAGGGTATTTGCCACCACTACCACCATATTCATTAGAGTTTACAAGAATAATTGCGCTATCATAATTGGGAAAATTTTGAGCTAATACTTGGGCTATTTTTAATTCCGTATGGTTCGCATAGGCCCCATCGCTTTCGTAAAATAAGAGCCTATGAAAACCAAAAGCATCATAGGTTGCATTAAAATATGTGTCTACCGTTTTAATTGGAACAACTGGGGTTATTGTAGATTCTAAAGGGTCAGTACTAGTTCCAGGGTGATCGGCGCCACTTTCGTTGGAAGGTACTTTTATGGCAACTACATTAAAATAGTTAACATATTCTGAAAAGGGAGAATAACCGAACATTTTATTGGTAAGAGTCGTGGCGTCTGTTATAAATTTCGGAAATTCATGAGTTTGATAGCCCTCACTTAAAATCACCAGATTAATCCGCTTATTGGGGGCTCCAGAATTTTTTAGAAACTCCATTTCAAACTGTTGTCCGAATACAAACGAGGAGTTCATTATAATTAAAAAAAAGAGTAGAGTCTGTTTCATTTATTTAATTCTGGTTTTTATTAAGGCTTTCTTTTGGTTATCTGATACATTAGAGTCGAAAACAACTATATATTGGGCTTTTGGGTTTAGCTGGAGGCGTATGGAAAATTTTGTACTATCCAGATGAATTTGTTTTTTCTGAAAAGAATGGGATTTATCTACATACTCTAGCATTTTGATAAGAGGATTTTTGATGGTGTTACGTTGTAAAACCTTTGATTTTTTATCAAGTTGTAAGCATACTAAATCTCCAGAGCTCCCTGTTTCTTTAGGTGGTGTGTCTTTTAATTGGCCATCTACAACTATTTTATCCAAAAACAGCAGATGGGGGCTGCCGTCTGCTGTTTTTTTTATGCTATAATTTAAAAAAATAATTTTTGGATTTTTTGCAACTCGAGATGATGGTGCCGAAGGGGCTTTTATACTTCCGCAAGAGCAAAACATAAACGCTAATATAAATATGAGACGAAATGAAGCAGTGTTTTCCACAACAGTAAAAGGGATATCGGTAAGTTCGTTAATACGCAACAAAGTTAAGGATTAAACATGCTAACTATGATGTTTAACAAGAAGATTAAAAGAAAACAAAATCCCCTGTTTTTACCAAAATACCGGAAACAACAGGGGGAAGAGAAATTAGTTTACATGTAGTCTTACACCTTCGCTATAACTACTAAACTCTGGAGCGTACATGCTTTGTATGGTAGTAATTCCATTGCTCATGTTACCGGCATGGTTTACACGCAAATCATATTCAAATACGTAAATTCCTTTTGGAAGATAGTCAAAAAAGAAATTGGTGCTGGCATCTTTAGTGCTTTCATAATACCCAAGGCCGTCTTGCCATTTATAGGTAGAAATTACGTTTACAGGCTCTAGGCCAGCTGCTCGCATATCTTTCATATGAAGAAACTCCATAGCTCTATCACTACGCAATTCAATACGTACTCTAACTAAGTCGCCCACCTTCAAGTGGGTATTATCTTTAATTTCAGAAATTACTTCACCGGTATCTGTATTGGTTTTTAGAAACAGTTTCTTTTTAAGGGAAAGCGGTGTTTCTGCAGAAGTAATGTGATCTAAATCCTCGAAATATTGCCAGTATAGTGCGCCCCAAGCAATGCCTTTGCCTTTTTTGTTAAGGGTTACACTCCCCATTTCTGGTTTAATTTCCGAACCGTTCCAAGAGGTTTTGTAATAGCCGGTACCAGCTTCTACTTTTACCGCTTCAAGCTTTGATGGCTCAATTTTCTGATTGCCAATAACAACATCTACCATTTCGGTAACACTCAGCCAGTCGCTACCTTGTAGCAATAAAGCATATACCGCTTCGGTAGTAGCTTTAGTCGTTTTCCAACGGTTAGTCTGTTTATTTTTAAGAAGCCATATTTTTAAATTATCAATGGTTTCAAGATTCTTTACTTCACTTTGAATGGCTGTGCCAGCCTCCGAAAAAGCTTCAATCAACAAAGCTTGGGTTTCAATGGGGGCTTGGTACCAAAACCAAGAGCTGGTGTTCGATTTCCAGTACATGCCCAATTCTTCAGAAGTAATACTGGTTTCTTTTAAAGAATTAAGAATTTTAGACGCCGTTTTTACATCTTTATTTCTATGTGATATTAGCGCCATCATGCCTTTTGCATACACAGAACGGTTTAACCAATAGGCTTCAATTTGTGTGCGATAATAGGCTATAATCGTTTCGACTTCTTTTGATTTTTTGATTTCAGGGAAGAAGCTTCTCATATATAAATAATGCAATTGGGTATAACTTAAATGGTCTGTGCTTAAATCTACCTTCGCATTATATTTTCTTAGGTCATTGTATTCTTTTATAAATTCCAGATCTAAATAATGGATTGCATTTTGAATCATGGACTCTTCGCTATCGTTCTGAACGACATTGAGGTGTTTTAAATGTCCGAAACCGGTGATAATATGCTGGGTAATGTATCGATTTTCGTAACCCCCATTAAACCATGCCCAGCCCCCTGAAGGCATTTGGTTGTTTTTTAGTTTTCGAAAAGCAGATTGCAGCTCGTTATTCATTTTGTTTAAATCGAATAACAAAGCGATGCGTTTTTTCTGTTCGGTTTCACTTTGAGCATCTCGTAGCCATGGTGTTTCTTGTATAAGAATAGATTTTAATGCGTCGTTTTTTTCTAGGTTAGAAAGTAAAGTCCCTGTATTTCTCCATTGATTGAACACCTCTTGGATTCTAGGATTGGCATGGGCTATATGGCTAGCCAATGCATTTGCGTAATAGCGCGAAAAGGTTTGTTCATTACAGTCATAGGGATATTCCATTAAGTAAGGAAGGGCCTGTACGGCGTACCACGCAGGATTGGATGTTATTTCCAAGGTTAGCTTATGGTTTTTAAGTGTGGTAGAAGCATTTGTTTTTAGCTTATTTAAAGTAAATGTTTTGGTTTGATTGCTCTTAATCCACATGGGTAAGGTTTCGGTTACCAACATTCGATTGGATAGCACAGGCATTACATTTTGTTCCCCATCACTAAAATCACCAGATTGGGCCATGATTTTATATTGAATAGCATGTATGTCCTCAGGAATTTCTAATTCCCAAGACACTTGCGTGTTGCCTTTAGGAGAGACCGTGAATTCTTTCTCTAATCCTCCTAAAGCAGAGGCGTTTGTTTGTTTTTGGATAAGCTTATCACTAATGTCTTTTCCCGAAACCGCATCGATTAAAATTAATTTTGCCTGCCCGGAAAGACCGTTTTCTGTTAAATTAGCAATTTTGGTACTAATGGTCATTTGGTCGCCTTCACGTAAAAATCTTGGAGTATTTGGAATAACCATTAACTCCTTTTGTGTGATTGTTGTTAAGGTTTTGGTTGTGCTTTCCAAAGTTTTAGTGTGTGCTAAAAGCTGTAATTTCCATTGGGTCAAAGCTTCCGGCGTGGTAAAACTGAAGCTGATATGTCCTGCTTCATCGGTTTCTAGCTGCGGAAAGAAAAAAGCAGTCTCTTGAAGGTTTTTCCTTATTTGGATGCCGTCGAAGGAGGATTCGTCTTTTTTAATGTCTTTATTTTCTGTTTGCGTTTCCAGTTCTTTTTTCTGTGTGTTATAACCCACTACTACCGTTTCTTCTAAAGCGTTGGTTTCGGATTCCATGACTAAAGCATCCTCTATAACCATTTTGTTTTCAGAAATTTGAATTCCAGCAGCATTGTTCCTTAAGTTTCTAGCTAAAACATGGCGAGGATTGCCAAAATAGAACCCAAACCAATTCCATTGATCGTAGGATTGTGGCGTGTAGTTTGAATAAGAACGGTCTTGGTAAACTCTAAAACGATTTGTGCCAAAACTTTGATTGCCCCGGTTATAAATTTGTGCGTAATAAGCAGGGTTTTGAAGTGGGCTGAAACTCCAGATATGCGATTTAAATTGGTCTAAAGACGCATCGTACATACTGGCCAATAACTCGGTGCTTACCTTTTCGCCTTGTGCCCCTTTAATTTTAAAACTCCAAGTTTCATCTGTCCCTGGTTGTAATTTATCTCTAAAGGTTACGGTTTCAACCTCTAGAGTAGTGTTGGGGTAAGGTACGGAAACCGTTTGTGTGCCTGCATGATAACTATTAAAGGCGGCGAAACTATAATGTACTACAAACCCACCCAAATCGTCTTTGGTGACTGGAATCTTAATGGTTTTTTTAGTGTTGTTTAACTGAATAATTTCTTTTTGAATTATTTTTTTGTCTTTTTCAACAGATAGTGTTATCGAAATGTTTTCTGCAGCAGATGCTACTGTAACCCATGCAGTTTCTCCAATAGTATAGAAGGGTTTATCGGTAGTAATACTGAATAACTCATGGTCTGCTAAGGTTTTATCGTTATCACTAAAAAGCGTGGTTTTAACTTCATCTTTTACAAATTGCCCGAATTTGTCTTTGCTTTCTAAAATGATAATGTATTTTCCAGAGTCCCATTTTTTTATGTTACCCAGTTGTAGGCTTTTGGATTTTTCGGTATCGAATTTTTTTTCAAAAACCAACGCACCTTTTTTCCAGTTTTCTGGCACCTGTTCATCCTGATAAGCATCATGTGGGAATAGGTTTTTAAAACGTTCTTCTGTAAATTTTTGATAATCTGGGGCAGCCCAAGGTCGTGGTCTTAAAACGGTTTGGGGAGCGATTAGTTTGTAAATTTTAACAGATCCTTTTGCGGCAACAAACGAAGCATTTAAATTTCTGGTGTCAATTTTAATCTCGTGGTCTTTCTTGGTTTTATCTAGAGTGCTTTCTATACTCATGGTGGCCAACAAGCTGTGGTAGCCCACATTTACTAATGTTGTAGCACTTCGGGTTTCGCCGTTTAAATCGGTGATGTCTGCCGTAATTTCATAATTAAAAATGGGCAAACTGCTTTTTTCGACGCTGTTGTCGGGAATGGCTTTAAACGTGATTTCAAACTCACCTTTGTCGTTGGTAATCCTTTCTCCATGGCTAATCTCTTGAGGTTCGCTGTTAAACCATGGTCTGTGCCAAAAATACCAACGAGGATATTGCACATTTCTATGCACTCGATATACCACTTTGGCATCCGTAATATTACTACCTGCATAAGCTAAAGCAGTGCCTTTTACAGTAATAGAGTCGTTTATCTTAAAGGTCTCGGTTATGGGGGAGAATTTAACTTCAAATTTCGGACGTTTATATTCTTCAACAGAAAAATGGGTTGTACTTTCAAAATCGATATGTCCAGAATCGGCATCAAATTCAATATAAAAATCACCTGTTAAGCCATCACTTGGTAGGATAAATTCTCCTGCAACGGAGCCAAATGTATTGGTTTTTAATTTTAAGGTTTTTACTTCTTCATCATTTACATTATACAACGAGACATAGACGTCTTGATCTACTAAAACTTCAGATTTTCGATCTGAAGTTTTCATAGCGATACCTTTAAAATAAAGGGTTTGTCCTGGTCTGTAAATACTTCGGTCTGTAAATAAAAAAGAGGTGTAATGGACATCTTCTTTTGCTTCTTTAAAATGTTGATTGAGGTAATAGTCTCCAAAATAGGCGGTATCCTCTTGTTTTATCACTTTTAGTTTAACATTTCTGTACCATTCATTATTTTTTTCAATTTTAATTTCTCCTAAATCATCAGTAGTAAGTGTTTTGTGTATGCTTCGATTGTTTCTAGAGTCGTAAGTTATTTCCGCTTTAGCGTTAGCAATGGGGGCGCCGTTTTGTCTGTCAATAATCTGAAATATTTTATGTTGGGAGGTTTCGGTTTCAACCAAAGCCATATTAGTGACTTGCACCGTAGCAAATGCAAAAGTGTTGGAATCACTTTCAATGGAGGCAACCAGTAAATAATTGCCGTTATGTAGTTTTGGTATTAAGATTTCTGTGCTATGGGTTTGGTAATCTTGTTCATTTTTTAACTTGCTGTTCCATGTATTACTGGCGTTCAGTTTATTTATAAACGCGAGCTGCTCTTCTTTTTTATAGATTTTGTTGAATGTCTTTAATTCTGTTGCATAAAGTTTATATGCGTTGAATGCCAGTGTGTTTAGGTTTTTGTAACGTAATAACAAACGCCCGTTTTTTTGAATAGGCAAAAAGGTTTCTGTAGTAATTTCCAGAGATTGTTGTTCAATCTGCGACTTTAAAGCGTTACATTTCTCAGAGGCTTTGCTTTTTGGGAATTTAGCAATAACGTTTTGGCACAAATCTAGCGCTTCTTTTGCTTTCCATCGGTTTGTGTCATCCGCGGTACTATATAATGTGCTTTGTTGATAATATATAGTAGCTATTTCAAAATCATATAAGCCAGATGCTTCTTGTGCCTTTAAGTGTGCCTTTTCAGTTTTAAAGGCTTCTAATAATAATGCTTCCTTATCGGTGAAAGTAGCATGTTGTTTTACAAATTTTAAACGTTCAATATTGATGTCGGTCAAGGCAAGAGGAGAGGCATCTTTTAAATGAAAGCGAATTAAGTTTTTATAGATATTTAAAGCGTTTAGCTGTAATGATATAGAATCTTTTGATGCTATGTTTAAAGTTGAAAACGCTTCAGCATCTGCTAAAAACTTCGGATTATCAATTTCGAATTTATAGGCGGGTTTGCTAATATGTGTTTCGTTGGTTTTGTAAAATTCTAAAGCAGCATGATTTAAAAAATCAAATAATGTAGGTCTATATAATTTTGAGTCTTTTTGTTCCTGTAGCAAAATACGATAATCTTCTAAACGTTCCTGTTGAAGCATTAGTCCGTTTTGAAGCGAATTTTGATAATGGATATGGACCTCGTTAAAAAGAGTTTGTAAATCCCAAGTTCTAAAGTCGGCGGCATCTATTTTTTCTGAAGTTTTCGTTCGATTATAAAACTGCCATCTGTTCTGGTTAAAATATTGCCAATATAGATGGGCTAACATGTTCTCTAAAATGTTTTTTATAGGGAATGGGCTCTGCGCAATCTGGCTTTTAAAAGCGTTGATGATATGAAGTTGTGCCTCCTCTTCTAGTACCATGGCATATTTACTTTTAAATATCATGCTTTTTACTAGTTGCGGATGGTTTTTATGCTTTTCAGCTTGTTTTGCGATATCTTCTACAATTTTCAAGGCCGATTTAGGTAGACCTTTTTTTTCAAATTCAGTAACTTTTTCCCATAGGTTTTTATAATCTTGGCTCTGTTGTGCAGTGGTGAAATTCGCAAAAAATATAATGATTAGTAGGGGTGATAAGTATCTCATGTATGCTAATTTATGTTGTATGTGTCTTGTTGTCTATGATTGTACTCAAAAGTTATTCCAAAAAAGTATAAACCTCTGAAAGATTTCGTAGAAGAAGTGAAGTTATGGTTTTTTTAAGTTAATTTATAAAGTCCTACAAATTAAAAATGGTCTCATTTTTGATTAATATAATTAATACCTTGTTAAAAGATATAAACCAATTAAATGAAAGTTTAAATTTGTGTAATGCTTAACTAAATTATGAGACAATTTCTTTTCTTATTCTTGCTATACTCCTTAGGAGCTTTCGCTCAAGTGAGCACAGACAGTACGGATTATTATTTCAAGGCAAAACAGTTTGATAAGGCTGAAATGAAGTTGTTAGAGTATCTAAAAACTCATCCCAATGATTTAAAAGCTCTCGAATTATATGGAGATGCTTGTGGGCATCAGAAAAAATGGGACGAAGCTATTGCTAGTTATAAAATCTTGGTGGGTAAACATGAAAATGTTGCCAATTATCAATATAAATATGGTGGTGCTTTAGGAATGAAAGCTCTTTCGGTAAATAAATTTGAAGCTTTAGGTTTGATTAAAGATATTGAAAAAGCATTTTTAAAAGCAGCTAAATTAGATCCTCAACATGTTAATACCCGCTGGGCATTAGTGGAGTACTATATGCAATTGCCAGGAATTGTGGGTGGTAGTAAAAGTAAAGCTCTAGGATATGCAGAAGAACTTCAAAAGCTTTCTAAAGTAGATGGTTTTCTTGCAAAAGGCTATATTTATGAATATGATGAAGACGTGGTATTGGCTGAGAAATTTTATAAAATGGCCATAAATGAAGGTGGTTCTTTGTGGTGTTATGATAAACTGACTTCTTTTTATGAAAAACAGAAACAGCCTGATAAAGCATTAAGCAATCTTCAAGAAGCGACCACTAAACATAAACGTAATGCGCTGCACTATCAAATGGGTAAAATTTCGGCACAATATAATATCGAACTTCATAAGGGTGAAACCTGTTTAAATACGTATATACAGAATTACTCACCTTCAGATGAGGTGCCTAAAGCATGGGCATATTATAGATTGGCACAGATTTTTTTACATAAAAAAAATAAAAATGCCGCATTAAAGTATATTGACCTAGCCATTTCTGAACTTCCGAAAACTAAATATTTTAAGGAGGAGAGGTTGAAAATTATGAGGTTATAGGCTTAAGGGGTGTCCTGATTATAGAGTTTCTGTTTTATTGCAAGCGATTTAAAAACGATTATATTCCATCATAATCGTTTGTTTTTCGGTTTCCATAAGCTATAAATTATGGGTTTTGGAAAACTCTGTTTTTCAATGGGGCGTACACGTGCGTATTTGTAAAAAACAAAACCTATTGATTTTTCATAAGAAATTGTAATTTCAACCCAAATCATTCGAAAATTAATAGCGAAAAAACTATATTTGAGCATCTTCAAAACAAGATTCATGAACGTACATTTTATCGCTATTGGCGGCGCAGCCATGCACAATTTAGCCCTAGCATTACATCATAAAGGATACCAAGTTACTGGAAGTGACGATGACATTTTTGAGCCTTCAAGATCGAGGTTAAAAGCCAAAAACTTATTGCCAGAAGAGTTTGGATGGTTTCCCGATAAAATTCATGCTCATATCGATGCGATTGTGCTAGGCATGCATGCAAAGGCCGATAATCCAGAGTTGCTTAAAGCGCAAGCACTCGGACTCAAAATTTACAGTTATCCAGAGTTTTTGTATGAGCAGTCTAAATACAAAACGCGTGTGGTTATTGGGGGTAGTCATGGAAAAACCACAATAACGTCCATGATTCTACATGTAATGCATTACTATGATAAAGATGTGGATTATATGGTGGGTGCTCAATTGGACGGATTTGATGTGATGGTGAAACTTACAGAAACGAATGATTTTATAGTTCTAGAAGGTGATGAGTACTTAAGTTCTCCTATAGACCGGCGTCCAAAATTCCATTTATATAAACCTAATATAGCTTTATTGAGCGGTATTGCTTGGGATCATATTAACGTGTTTCCTACTTACGAAAACTATGTGGAGCAGTTTAGCCTTTTTGTGGATTCTATTGTGAGCGGCGGAAACATCAATTATAATGAAGAAGATCCAGAAGTAACGCGTGTGGTGGAAGCCAGTAACAATACCATTAGAAAAATTGCATACCGCACGCCAGAATATACTGTTGAAAACGGACAAACCTTACTGGAAACTCCAGAGGGGCCTTTGCCTATTGAGATTTTTGGAAAGCATAATTTAAATAACCTCGCCGGTGCTAAGTGGATTTGTCAACATATGGGGATTGATGAAGACGATTTTTACGAAGCCATTGCTACTTTTAAAGGGGCTAGTAAGCGCCTAGAAAAAATAGCAGAAAGTAATACTAGCGTGGCGTATAAAGACTTTGCTCATTCGCCCAGTAAAGTGGAAGCAACCACGAATGCGCTAAAGGAACAATACCCGAAGCGCAGTTTAGTGGCCTGTTTGGAACTTCATACGTATAGCAGTTTAAATGCCGAATTTTTAAAAGAATACAAGAGAACACTTGATGCTGCCGATGTTGCTGTAGTGTTTTACTCGCCTCATGCCGTAGAAATAAAAAAACTGAAAAAAGTAAGTCAAGAACAGATTGCGAACGCTTTTAAACGCGACGATTTGATTATTTATACCAACCCAGACGATTTTAAAGATTTTATCTTCTCTCAGAATTTTGATAATAAAACCCTTTTACTGATGAGTTCTGGTAATTATGGAGGATTGAATTTTGATGCCTTGAGGGAGGCGATTGAGTAATTGATTATCTCTAGGTTTTAATGTTATTTAGGACAAACGAAAGGAAGTAGTGTCTTTTTATATGTATGTTTTTAAAAACGTTATTGAAAAGCAATAGTTCTAACTTAATTTAAGTATTAACATTAAGGGAGTATAAACGTTTTGTCTTTTCATGCATCGTTGTTAGAGTTATAAACAAAATAAGAGAGTGTTTTTTAGAGCTATAAAACTATATGTCTATATAACCAGCACAACAGAAAAAATAAAATATTCTATAATTATTAATGGCGAATGCTAACGACTATCTCGTAAAACAAGCCCATTGTTTGGAAACTTAAAAACAGGAAGGCTTAACTATTCTAAAACAATATAATCGATCTCTAGTTTAAAAACCTCTGCCTTTTTATTGCCAATTAAAAACCCAATGGTTTCCAACTGTTTTCCAGGATAATTCTCGGTATTTAATCTTTTGCCTCTAAAAGCAGGGTATAGGGTGTTAAACGGAATTTCTAAGGTTTGCCAATCGCCTGTTGTTTGAACTAATGCATTATAAGAATGGGGGTCGTTACGATTGGTTTTTATTCTAAATTGATAGGGTTTGCCATCCCCCTTAAGTTTAATGCGTACTTGAGAAAAGGTAACGGCTAGAATGGTATTGAATTTATACTGTAACAAAGAAAAACCGCCGTTATTTTCTAAAGAAACTTGGCCTTCAAAAACGCCGCAGCCAGCTGGATTTATGTAAAATTCACCTTTAGAGCAACCACCCATCACGGCATCGTTAATGATGTTCCACTTGGTAATGTTGCTATTGGAATTAAAATCGAATAGTATCAAAGTATTATGTTTTAAGTATTACTGTAAGATATTTTAAAATTTCGAAGTGTCTATTTTAAAAAGCTCAGAAGCATTTTTCCAAAGGATCAATTCTTTTTTTTCATGGGGCAAGTCTAATTGACCCATAAAATTTAAATAGGATCTCATATTGGATATAGGCCAATCTGTGCCATATAATAAATACTTTGGGTCTCCAGCATAAGTGATCATTTCTTCGATTTCCTTTTTCATATAACGTTCAAATTTATCGGAGAAATCGCCTAAAACTAAGCCAGAAATATCAGCATGTACGTTTTTGTTTTTGTAAACCACTTCCATGCAGTCTTTGATCCAAGGGTTTCCAACATGGCAAATCACAATTTTTAAATCTGGATAATCTACTGCTAAATCATCAATATGTATGGGGTGGGAAAATTTTATTTTACCTGTGGGGGCATAGGTGTCGCCAGAGTGAAACATAACGGGTACATCATACTCTATTGCCATGTCGTACACTATTTTTAAACGAATATCGTTGGGGTAGAAGGGCTCGTAGCCAGGGTAGAACTTTAAACCTTTAATAAGGCCACTTTCCAGGTATTCACCAATCTCTCTTAAATCCCTATGGTTATAATGGAGATAGCTAATACCGGCCACCACACCAAGGTTATCCCTACCACTTATGGCTTCTACTACTTGTTTTGTGCTGGGTCGGTGTTCATTTACTTTATATGAAGACAAAACCAATGCGTAGTCCACATGGTTGTCTTGCATGGTGCCTGTAAGTCGGTTGAGGCAATCTTCTAATGAGACCACGCGTTCTTCATGATAATTGTTAATGTGGGTATGCACGTCTATAATCATCTTTGCGCTATCGTGTTATAAGTTTGTTAACGAAGATAGGGCATTTTGAGTATATAGAGAGCATGAGATTTAATCGTCTATGCGGTTATCATCAAAAGCAGAAGGTAATAGTTTAGGGATAAACTTAATGACCAAGGGCAATAATAAGGCACCACCAGGTAGCATAAAAATAGCCAGACTGGGAATGGATTTAAAAATATCCAATAATTGTTCTTGTACCTTTTTAGATTCTTCGGGGGTTAAATCGCGCACAGTGGAATGGGTTAAGAGTACCATCAATTCTTTGCTGTCCAACAGTTCCTGATACAAACGCTTACTGTTTCTGGAGATTAATTTCATTACCATCTTACTGGAATTGTTATAAAAAGTCTTCACCATATTTTTAGAACTTAGCAAAGCAATGCTGTCTTTATAAGTGGCATAAAAGGTGTTTATGGTAATAATAGACTGTTGTACTCTAAAAGGTTCCAGATTTAAGTCATTACAGAGTTTAGTTAAAAAACTTTGTTCGTTGGGGTCTATAATACGGTCGCTCCAGGTCGCCATGCATGCCAAATCTAAAATATAATATTTCTCTTGATTCGTGTTTATATGTTTAATGGCGTTATTAAAAGTGAGGTCTTCATGGTCGTTAAACCGTACGGACGATTCAAAAAGTTTAATTAAACTCATATCGTATTTGTTCTTATCTGTTTTTGAGTTTAATACACGAAGCGATATAGACAGTATGGAAGCTTCTAGTGTTTTGATATAAACATCGGAAATGGTTTGGTGTTTTAAGAATTGTTGATACGCCAGAACATCTACAAACAGTAAAGCATTTGTAATAAAATAGCTAAAGTTTTTAGTTAAAACGTTAGGGTCTATTTGAATGCGTTTATGTATGATGCTTTCAAGTAATTCGTTAGATTTTTTAACCCCCATAAAGCCGTGGAAAAAGGAGGTTTTTATAGCGCTAATTTCAGAATAAAAGGCAATGGCGCTGTCGATGAAAGGTGTCTTGGTTTCAGCGTAACTGTGCATATAAAGTAAAGCCACGCAAAGGTTTACTTTGCAGATTTCTTCTTCTGTAAGATCTAGTTTTTTTACAGCATCTGCAACAGGAACGGCATTGCTTCCATAAATAAACCCGCTGGTGCGTAAGGCGTTATAAAACGCTTCTACGTCTAGATTTAAAAAAGTATGATTTTTTTTAAGCTCTACAAGTAATTTTTTAATCCAGCCATTAGCCGATGGATTCATGATAACCTTATTTTTAAAACAAAATTAATTCTAAATTTTCTAATTTAAAGCAGAATCTTTAGAATGTTCAATAAGCGCTTCAATCATAATGACGCCTTGCTGTAGTTGTGTTTTGGAAATAAACTCGTTAGCCCGATGGGCTTGCTCAATAGAGCCTGGGCCGCAAATAATACTTTGGAAACCTGCATTTGCAAATTGCCCTGCTTCTGAGGCATAAGATACCGTATGCCATTCTTGATGCCCTGTTATCTTTTTTATGAGCGCGACCACTTCTGCATTTTCATCGGTATTTAAAGCGGGGACTAAGGGATGGTTTTCTTTGATATTGATTTTGAAACCTGGAAAAACAACTTTTAGTTCTGCTTCCTTTTCTTTGCAATGGTTAATAAAATCTTGGTAAATATCATGACCGCTATCTGAGGGTATTGCACGGATATCCATGGAAAACATAGCTTTGTCGGCAATAATGTTAGGGGCAATACCACCTTGGATGCGACCAACATGTAAAGAGGAGTGTGGTGGATTAAAACGATTATCGATAGGTCCAGACTTAATAAGCGTATCCATTTTTTGTTCTGCCCATAAAACCAACCTTGCGGCTTCATGAACAGCACTAACTTCTTGCTTGATGCGGCTACTGTGCCCTGCAGAACCATTCACGTAAACATCTAATATATGGATGCTTTTTTGCCCGATAATGGGTTTTAACATAGAAGGTTCTCCTATAATAGCGAACTTAGGGTTTTCTTTATATGTCGCTTTTATATGCGTAATAAGTGCTGGAGCTGCTAGGCAACCAATCTCTTCGTCGTAGGAAAATGCAAAATATATGGGAGTTTTAAGTGATGCTTTTGTTAATTTGGGTAATGCTGCCAAGCAACAGGCCAAAAAGCCTTTCATATCGCAGCTGCCACGGCCATATAGATTGCCATCGGCCTTATCGATAAGCTTAAAAGGGTCTGTTAGCCAATCCTGTCCTTTAACCGGTACCACATCGGTGTGCCCAGAAAGGATGGTGCCTCCATCTGTTTCAGGACCAATTCGGCAATGTAGTGATGCTTTGGTGTTTTCTGTATTGGGGACTAGGTATGTTTTAACACCATACTGTTCAATATAATTTTGAATCCAATAGATAATTTCTAAGTTGCTTTCACCACCTAAAACAGGGAATGCTACAAGCTCTTTTAATATGTTTTCTGCGCTCATCGATTTCATGTTTTTATTTTTTAGTATAACGCTATATTGCAAGGCTTGTAAAGATATGAAATGCGCTGTGTTTTAATTTAATAAAAACGAAGCTTGTCATTCTTGTTTGCTAAATTAAAGGTTGAATATCTAAAGTTTTGTAGTAGTGTCTTCATTTTATATCTCTTTTTTGACGCCCTATCATTTATCAAAATAGAATTTAGTGTGTTCATCGCCTTTAAGAGTCGTGCTAAATATCAGGCTAAACGTTTGGCAAGAGCTCAAAAGTTTTAGGTTGTTCATTACAAAAAAGAATTGTTTTTGGAGTGGTGCGTTTCGGCAATAATGTTTTTTTTTGAAAATTTAGTGGATTTTGGGAAAGTAAGTTAGGAGAGTTAATGTGGGTTGGGAATAGTGTAATATTTTAATTGCCATGCTGTTAAGTTGGTTTTAGACTGATAAATATCATATTTAAATATAGCAAATTTCAATAACTTTAAGGGAGTAAATACGAGATGTCATGATAACAAAAAAGAACCCAGAAATCGAGATCGGCAGGAATAGCGGTCTTTATTTTGCCATTGGACTTAATGTGATGTTATTTCTTTCATGGCAATTGTTAGAGTTTAAAACATACGATAAAGACGATGTGGATATTGGTGTTTTAAAAATGGAAAATGTAATAGAGGAAGATATTCCTATTATTAATATCAATACGCCACCCCCACCGCCACCGCCACCACCTGTTGCAAGCATTGAGAATATTAAGGTGGTTGAAAATGTAATTGAAATTGAAGAAACATTTATAGCGAGTACAGAAACTAATCAAGAAGAAAGAATAAAAGATTATGTTCCTGTTAGCGTTACTGATGTTAAAGTGGAAGTTGTAGAAGAAGATGTAGAAGTCCCTTTTGCTGTGATTGAAGACGTTCCTGTTTTTCCTGGTTGTGAAGGCGGTAGTAAAGCTGAAATTAAGGCCTGTTTTCAAAAAAAGATGCAAGAACATATCAGTAAGCATTTTCGATATCCACAAGCAGCTTTAGACTTAGCAATTCAGGGTAGGGTAAACGTGATATTTGTTATTGATGCCAAAGGCTTTGTTACAGGCATTCGTTCTCGAGGACCAGATAAAATACTAGAAAACGAAGCAGAGCGCATTATGAAAGAGCTGCCACAAATGCAACCAGGAAAACAACGCGGAAAACCCGTGAAAGTGCCTTATAGTGTTCCTATTGTGTTTAAAATGCAAATAGATTGAATTTTAAAAACTATTTTAATAGTTAACAAAGGCTCTCACGTCGTGTGAGGGCTTTTTTTTTGAAAAAAATGGTTTTTATTATATAAACAGGCTTTTTGCGTTAAAAATTACCATTCATTAACATTTTAAACTTCTATTTTTAATTAGTTTAGCAGTTTGTATCTAGTTTTTTTTATAAAATAAAAGGTATAAGAAGTAAATATGTTTAAGCTTTAATGTGTTGTTGCATAGGTTTTTATAAAGGTGTGTAGCTTATCGTGCGTTTTAATGCTTTTGGGTTGGCAACGAAAAAACAAATCAAATGAATATATTTCCATGATGCGAATATTTACATTTAAAACTTTAACATATTATTAATAAGGATGACGGCTCTTTTTTTTGTCTTGTCCTACCATCATTTTATATACGGTCTTGTTAAGGATAGTAAAGTAAAGTATAGAAATGATTGGCAGCCTTACATGGGGCTTTTTTTTAATATAAATTATAGAATATGAGGCAATTAGTTTTATTTTTAGCGCTTATCACTTTCGGTATTGGCCAAGCACAGATTTTAGACCCTGTAAAATGGACTGCTTCTGTAGAGAAAATTTCAGATACCGAGTATGTGTTGGTTTCGAAAGCGTCTATAGAACCTGGTTGGCACTTATATTCCCAAGAGGTTCCAGAGGATGGCCCCATTCCTACCACTTTTGTATACCATAATAATCCAGATAATTATAAAATTATTGGAAAGACACTAGAAGAAGAGGGCTATGTTGTAGATGATGCTGTATTTGGGATGAAAATAAAACTGTTTGGAAAAAGCGCTGTTTTTAAACAAAAGATTGAACTTATCAATAACGTGCCTACTGTAAAGGGCTTTGTGGAGTTTATGGTGTGCGATGACACCAGGTGCCTTCCACCAACGGAGATCGATTTAGTATTCAATTTGTCTAATACCACAGCGGTATCTAGTTCTGAAGTTGTAGCCACGAATCAGCAGGTTACAACAAGCGACCCAACAGAATGGACATCGGCTGTGAAAAAAGAATCTGAAAAAGGCTTGTGGATGATTTTTGTTTTAGGTCTTGGGGCTGGCCTTATTGCATTGTTTACGCCATGTGTTTTCCCATTGATTCCTATGACGGTAAGCTTCTTTACCAAACAAAGTAAAAGTAAAGCAGATGGTATAAAAAATGCTGTTATCTATGGTCTTTCTATTGTGGTGATATATGTGGTTTTGGGAACAGCGGTAGTTGCCCTTTTTGGGGCAAGTGCCATAAATGAGTTTTCAACAAGTGTTGTGTTTAATTTAGTGTTTTTTGCTATACTTATTATTTTTGCGGTATCGTTTTTAGGAGCTTTTGAAATAATGTTACCTAATTCTTGGGCAAATAGGATTGATAAAAAAGCAAATAGCGGTGGCTATGTCGGAATTTTCTTCATGGCACTAGCATTAGCTATTGTGTCTTTTTCATGTACAGGGCCTTTTGTTGGGAATATTATTGTTCTTTCTGCATCAGAGGGAGGGTTTGCTCCGTTAATCGGCATGCTAGGCTTTTCTTTATCGATAGCCATGCCTTTTGCATTATTTGCGGCATTCCCTGGTTGGTTAAACTCTTTGCCAAAGTCTGGAGGTTGGTTAAATACGGTAAAAGTTGTTTTAGGGTTTTTAGAATTGGCCTTAGCCTTTAAGTTTTTATCACAAGCCGACTTGGTAATGCAAACCCATTTTCTAGAAAGAGAGGTCTTTATAGCCATCTGGATTGCAGTATTTGGCGCTTTAGCTTTTTATCTGTTCGGAAAAATAAAATTGCCACATGACTCGCCTATGACTCATATTTCGGTTGGAAGATTGAGTTTAGGACTTATTGTGCTATCTTTTACGATTTACATGATTCCTGGTTTATGGGGCGCACCATTAAATTTAATTAGCGCTTTTCCACCCCCATTAGAATACAGTGAATCTCCTTATGGCGTCGGGTATTCTAAAGTAGGAACGGCATCTGCTTTACAAAATAACGAGACATTACCCGATGGTGCACATTTATTAGCACCACATGATATATTGGCTTTTAATGATTATGATAAAGGGATGGCTTATGCCAAACAAGTTGGTAAACCTGCAATGATCGATTTTACAGGTTGGGCCTGTGTAAACTGTAGAAAGATGGAGCAGAATGTATGGCCCAAACCAGAAATTTTAAACCTACTTAAAAATGAAATTGTACTTATTTCTTTATATGTGGACGATAAACGAAAATTAGCAGACGACGAAATTGTAGAATCTAAATTGAAACCCGGTAAAAAATTGAAATATATCGGTCAGAAATGGAGTGAATTACAAACCCTAAAGTTTAAAGCGAATTCACAACCTTTTTATGCATTGATAGACCATAATGAAGCTAATATTTTAGAGCCTGTGGGCTACACACCAGATGCAGAAGCGTATCATCATTGGTTAACAACCGGAATAGAAAACTTTAAAAAATAATTTAAATAATAAACATGAAAAAAATAATTTATATAGTAGCTATCGCTTTCGTATTTATATCCTGTAAAGAAGAAGCTCCAAAAGATTATGTTACGCTTTCTGGAACTATTGCAAATCAGAATTCAGATTCATTAATTGTGGCGCAACAGCAAATCATTAAAACCATAAAAGTGAAACCTGATGGTACGTTCTCCGACACCTTAAAAGTAGAAGCAGGAACCTATGTAATTTTCGATGGAAAAGAACAAACAGCAGTCTATTTAAAAAACGGTTATGATTTAAAAGTGGATATTGATACCGAAAATTTTGATAAAAGTTTGAAATACACAGGCCATGGTGCCGAAGCCAATAATTATTTGGCTAAAAAAGCATTAATGCTGGAAGCGTTATTTGATTTTGATACCTTGATGGGCTTAGAAAAAACAGCCTTCCACGAGCGCATTGAAAAGGCTAAGAACTCGTTAAAATCTTTATTGGATAGTACCGAAGGTTTAGATGCGTCTTTTATTGCCAGTCAGGAGAATGAAACCGAAATGATTTCAAACCAGCTAAGCATGATGTACGAAGAAAGTCAGAAGTTGGTTTCCTTAAAAGGAGAAGCGTCGCCAAAATTTGTAGATTATGAAAACTATAAAGGAGGTTCTGTATCGTTAGATGACTTAAAAGGAAAGTATGTTTATATCGACTTGTGGGCCACATGGTGTGCGCCATGCAAAGTTGAAATTCCCTTCTTAAAAGAGGTGGAAAAACAATTTCATGGTAAAAACATAACCTTTGTGAGTATTTCTGTGGATAGAGAGACCGCTTATGATAAATGGCGAACTATGGTTGCAGATATGGAGCTTCCTGGATTGCAATTATATGCAAAAGAAGACCAATCGTTTATGGAGGCTTTCCAGGTTTCTGGAATTCCTAGATTTATTCTTATCGATCCTAAAGGAAACGTTGTGGATCCCGATGCACCAAGACCATCTAGCGGAGAGGTGTTAACAGGTTTATTTACGCAGTTGGGCATATAATAAAATCGTTTAAGGTAAGTCTAGGAGTTCGGTTTTAGAAGCTAAAGCGCGAATTAAAACCTGACTTTATCTTGAGCGGTTTTGAAATGGCACACTAGGTATCGTGTTTTAACAAAGCGTTTTGGTGAAAAAGTATTGCTAAAACAACGGTGATGCCCTCCTTAGAAGAGGGCTTTTTTTGCGAATAGAGTTAGGTTAAGTTGTAGTAACACTATAACTTGTTGCGAATAGCGTATATAAGTAATTAGAAGTGCTAATGATAAATGGGTTCTCAAAAAATAACATGAAGGAGCTGGCATTCCTGAAATTTTGTTTGGAAATCTGTTTACTCATCCAATTGAAACACTCACGAGCCTCGGCCTAATCAATAGGAAACATAGGTTTTAAGTACTTTTGTATTAATATGGTGAAAAAGTAACGCAACCCAATAATGTCAAGCTCGAATAAAGTATGTTTTATAGCTTAAAAACATCCCAATATGAGAGTTTTAAATACACTATTATTTACTAGGTCTTAAAACAGTTTTAAGAACACTTTATTTAACTTACAGAAAACGTAGTGCCTTCTTTGCCATCTTTTAATTGGATGCCAACTTCGGCCAATTCATCACGTATTTTATCAGAAAGGGCAAAATCTTTATTAGCTCTAGCGTCTTGTCTTAATTTTATTAAAATATCTACCGCTCCAGATAATTTATCCATTCCCGCTTCTTTTTTAGTAAGGTTTTCGAGACCTAAAATTTCAAAAGCAAAGGTGTGAATCGTATCTTTTAAAAGCTTTAAATCTTCTGCGTTTATAGTGCTTTTGCCTTCTTTAATCTGATTGATATATTTAATCGCCTCAAATAGGTGTGCAATTAGAATGGGCGTGTTGAAATCGTCATTCATAGCATTATAGCAAGCCTGTTTCCATGTCTCCACATCAATAGAAGAGGTATCGGAAACCTTTAAGCTGTCTAGCATGTGTATTCCCTCCATCAAACGAAAAAAGCCTTTTTCACTCGCCAATAAGCCATCATCCGTAAGGTCTAAAACACTTCTGTACGAAGATTGTGCAATAAAAAAGCGAATTACACTAGGCGAGTAAGCTTTACTAAATATGCTATTGTTTCCAGACAATAACTCGTCTGGATTAATAATATTGCCTGTAGTTTTGGACATACGCTGCCCGTTTAATTCTAGCATATTGGCATGCATCCAATAGTTTACTGGAGATTTTCCTTTAGCCGCTTCATTTTGTGCTATTTCACATTCATGATGAGGAAATTTTAAATCCATGCCACCACCATGAATATCAAAATGGTCGCCCAAATACTTAGTGCTCATTGCAGTGCACTCTAAGTGCCATCCAGGAAATCCATCGCTCCAAGGAGAAGGCCAACGCATAATATGTTGAGGTTCTGCCTTTTTCCAAAGTGCAAAATCTTGTGGATTTCTTTTATCCGTTTGACCATCTAATTCACGGGTATTATGAATTAAATCTTCAAGTTTTCGTTTGCTTAACTTTCCATATTCGTGGGTTTCATTAAACTTGTAAACGTCAAAATACACGGAGCCATTAACTTCATAAGCAAATCCATTTTGAATGATGGTATTGATCAATTCAATTTGCTCAATAATATGTCCAGTTGCTGTAGGTTCAATACTGGGCGGTAAAAAATTAAAAGTGTTGAGGATGTTATGGAAATCGACCGTATAGCGCTGCACCACTTCCATAGGTTCAATTTGTTCTAAACGTGCTTTTTTAGTTATTTTATCCTCACCTGCATCTGCATCATTCTCCAAATGCCCAGCGTCTGTAATATTTCTAACATAACGAACTTTGTACCCCAAATGCCTTAAATAACGAAATACCATATCAAAAGACATAAAGGTTCTCACATTCCCTAGGTGAACATGGCTATACACAGTAGGGCCACAAACATACATACCTATATGGCCTTCACTTATAGGTTTAAATTGTTCTTTTTTACCTGTTAAGGAATTGTGGATTTTAATCTGATTCGATTCGTATAGCTGCATGTTGGTTCGCGTTGTTTGTTATGGTCTTATTCGATTAGCTTTTAAGGAGTGCTATTGTTTTTTTTTTTTGGATTATAAGAATGGTTTTAGTTTTGGCCATTTGGTCTTATTAAGTTCCCTATTAAGAACGAATTTATTTTGTAAATGAACCTGTTCTATCTACTCCGTTCTTATAATGAATCTAGAACCCCTTAAAGGAAGATTGTTTTTCAGTAAAGAAAAAGAATTAATCAAAAAATTAAAACTTAGTATCTAATTTTATATAATCTAAAAATTCACGACGTGTTTCAATGTCTTGGAACTTTCCGCCAAATTCAGAAGTAACCGTACTGCTTTCTATATCTCTAATACCCCTTGAGTTTACACATAAGTGCTTGGCATCCATAACGCAGGCCACGTCTTTTGTATTTAAAACCTCTTGAAGTTCCCGTACAATCTGAATTGTTAAGCGTTCCTGTACCTGTGGGCGTTTTGCAAAATAATCTACAATACGGTTCATTTTAGATAAGCCTACTACAGTGCCATTGGAAATATATGCAATATGGGCTTTTCCAACAATGGGCAATAAATGGTGTTCGCATGTTGAATAAACAGTAATGTTTTTTTCAACTAGCATTTCGCCATATTTATATTTATTATCGAAAGTTGAAGCGTTTGGTTTCTTCTTGGGGTCTAACCCTCCAAAAATTTCCTTTACAAACATTTTGGCCACTCTGTTAGGTGTTCCTTTTAAGCTATCATCGGTTAGATCAAGCCCTAGGGTTTCCATAATATGACGTACATCATCCTTAATGATGTCTATTTTTTCTTCAGAGGAAAGTTTGAAAGCATCGTGGCGCATTGGTGTATCTTCGGAAGTCCCAATATGCTCATCGCCAAAAGATTCAATTTTTTCTAAGTTATTATCCATTTTTATGTGTTAAAAAGAGTAACGGTTTTTAGTCTGCAAATATAAGCAAAACACTTTTGTTATGTTTTGTATTAAGAAACATTTAATGCTTTAGCAATTTCAGAGCCTTTTAGAGTGGAAACTGAAATGTATAGGCTTGCTTTTATGCTTAAAAAGCAATTTGGTAAGTGCTCGTATAGTAATGGTCTGGTTTTTGTTAAATTCATTACAGTACCAATAAAAAAAGCCTGAATTTTTATAAAAATTCAGGCTTTTTAAAAATATATTGAGATTTGATACTTAAATGTTAAAGCTTAAAGATAAGGTTACATTTGAGTTTTTATTATCTATAGATGCACTATCTGTAAGACCCACACTATATAAAGGTGTATTGTAATCACGTTTATACTGGTCGTAAGTAACATCCAATCTTGTGTTTCCAAAATTATAGCCAAGTCCAACAGAATACCCGTTCAAATCGCCAATGGTTACACCGTCTTTATATGGGCTTTCTTCAAAACGATACCCGCCTCTAAAACTAAACTGCTGTATTTTATATTCGCCACCAACTCTATAGGTGGAAGCCGCTTGAAGTTTATCATTCATATTTGTATTCTGAAGTTGAAAATCAGGATCTGAAGTCGGTTTTAATTTTGTAGCACTATAATCTTTATGTGAATAATCAAAACTGATTAAACCTTGGGTTCCGAAAATATATGCTAAACTTCCTGTTATTTTACTAGGGGTTTGCAATTTGTATTTCGGATAGACATTTATAATATTAGGAATATACCCCATATCAGAATCAGACAAATTAGATTTTATAAATTGAGACGTCTCTTCTTCAATAGAATACCAAATAGGGGAGTCGTAAGTGATACCAGCTCTCAACTCATTGGTTATTTTTACGATGCCTCCTAGTTGAAAAGAAAATCCAGAACCTCGTGTGGCCAAATTGTTTTCAAATTCTATAAAACTAATGGTACCGCCATTTGAATTGCGTTCAACCAAATTGGTAGATTTGTCGTAATTTATAAAATGAGAGTTCAAATTTAATCCTAAGTAAAGGTTTTCGTCGTACTGTGTAGCAAAGTTAAAGGCAATTTTGCCATTATAGCCTGTAGATGCGTATATGTAATCATGGTCAAAACTACCATTTGCTAAGTTGGAAAAATAGGTTGTATTGTTGTCGTTGTCGGCGTCAGGTTCGATAATATATGCCTGATAGCCCAAAAAAGCTTGTTGATGAGCGTAGCCAAAAACATTTCCAATATCTCTATAAGCATCTTCTACAAGTTCATTTGTTAGTAACGAAATGTCGCCTAATTTAACACCATTTGCATAGTCTAAAAAATACATGTCTACAGATTGATTATTAGTGTTGGTGCCTGTAGCGTACCAATTGTCATCATAATTATTGGTTCTTTCATAAGCCACGCCCATGGAGAATTTTTTCCATCTAGATTTATTACTGGTAAAAACAAAAGCAGCACCACCTTGATTGATATCAAAATTAGAGTCAGACGAACTTCCCATGCCGTTAAAGTAGCGCGTATTATTATCGGTGTTTGAAAATACACCCGAAAAAGATGCGTGACTTTGGGTAAATATGGCAGAACTTGCAGGGTTTGCGCTAACGGCACTCATGTCGCCACCTAGCGCGCCAAAAGCACCACTTAATGCTCTATAACGTGCTGTTCCTTGAATTTCGTTTTGAGAATACCTTAAGGCATCGGTGATATTTTGTGCATTCAAAAAAGACACAGATAATAGGCCTGTTATGAATAGTAGATTTAACTTTTTCATACAATTTTTTTTAGGGTTCTTTAATTTTTATCGACGTCTTCCACCACTACTTGAGCTAGAACTAGAACTTCTACTGCTAGAACCGCTTGATGATCTTGTACTGGATCCTGAGGAGCTTGACGAACTTGGTGTACTGTAGCTAGAAGATCTTGAAGTCGACGTACTAGGGGTTTGATAGCTAGAGCTTCGTCTTGTATTATAACTATTGCTTGATGGTGTTGAAGTGCTAGAAGAGCTTCTCCTTACTGTAGAAGACCGTGTTGTAGAGTTTGAAGCTGGTGCAGAAACACTACTACTTCTTCTTACGGTGCCAGAAGTTACTCCAGAATTTGATGTTGAAGGGGTGCCGTTGCTCACTCTATTAGACGTGTTAGTTGATGTGCTGCTTCGTCTGGTAGTCGTATTGTACCTAGAGGTTGTGTTAGAGCTTCTGCCGTTAACATTTGTTCCCCTGCTTAAACTAGAGCTTCCAGTAGCTAAGCTACCACGTCTTGTCGCACTTTGAGATACGTTGGCATTATAATATCGGCTGCCATAATATCTGTTATTGTACCCGTAATACGATGAGCCATAATAGCGATTATAATAAGGAGCGCCGTAATAGCCATGAGAAAACGGGCTGTAATATGACCAACTGTTATAATACCCACCATAGCCATAATAGCCTCTGTTCCAGTATGGCGCATGGTATCCCCAAGAGTTCCAGCCATAGTTAAAACGGTTGTAATGGGGGTAGTTCCAGCCATAGTTATGATATCCAAAACCAGAATGTAAGTTTATAACCACTTGGCTATTGTCTTGCCCCCAACCAGCATAACCTTGGTAATGGTCTTGGTCTTGGTAATTGTTGTTTATAGCGTCCTGATCATCATAGTTTTCACCTTCATAAGTGTCTATGTCTGTAAAAATGGCACCATTATCCGTATAGTTGTCGTACTGAATGGATTTTTCTCTGAAATAGTTTTTGTAATAATTGTTTTTATTACCATCGTTTTGTGATTCCACAACAACAGCCTCTGTATTTGAGGATCCATAAATACCATCATTGTCTACTCCTACATATTGGTAAGAACCACATGATGAAAGCGCCGTTAATAGCGCAAGTATGGCTACAAAGGGCATTTTTCGTTTTAAGTAGTGAATATATTGCATATCTTCTAGAATTTTATTGTTGAACATAACAAAAATAGTTAGTTTTGCCAACTATTCTTTTTATTTAACATAAGGGCAATTTTTATGCCAAAACCCATATATGAGCAAAAAACTTACTAGTAGAACGGAGGATTATTCAAAATGGTATAATGAATTGGTTGTGAAAGCTGATTTAGCTGAAAACTCAGCAGTTAGAGGGTGTATGGTAATTAAACCCTACGGCTATGCCATCTGGGAGAAAATGCAGGCCGAGCTGGACAAAATGTTTAAGGAGACTGGACATCAAAATGCATATTTTCCATTATTTGTTCCTAAAAGCTTGTTTGAGGCAGAGGAAAAGAATGCAGAAGGTTTTGCTAAAGAATGTGCCATTGTTACGCATTATAGATTGCAGAACGACCCGGATAGACCAGGGAAATTACGGGTAGATCCTGATGCTAAATTAGAAGAGGAGTTAATTGTAAGGCCTACTTCTGAAGCTATTATTTGGAACACTTATAAAGGCTGGATTCAGTCTTACAGAGATTTGCCTTTATTGATTAACCAATGGGCGAATGTGGTGCGATGGGAAATGCGTACCCGCCTTTTTTTACGCACGGCAGAATTTTTATGGCAAGAAGGCCATACCGCTCATGCCACCAAAGCGGAAGCCTTAGTAGAAGCAAAATTGATGAACAGCGTATATGCCACATTTGCTGAAAAGTTTATGGCCATACCTGTTATACAAGGTGTAAAAACTGAAAGTGAGCGTTTTGCTGGAGCTGATGAGACGTATTGTATTGAAGCCCTAATGCAGGATGGAAAAGCTTTACAGGCAGGAACCTCACATTTCTTGGGTCAGAATTTTGCAAAAGCTTTTGATGTTAAATTTGCAAATAAAGAAGGGAAACAAGACTATGTTTGGGCGACTTCATGGGGTGTTTCTACACGTTTGATGGGGGCTTTAATCATGACCCATAGTGACGATAAAGGTTTGGTGTTGCCGCCAAGTTTGGCACCCAATCAAGTGGTTATTGTTCCTATATATAAAAGTGAAGACGAATTGGAAGCCGTTTCTAGAGTAGCCCATGCGATTATGGGAGATTTGAGAAGCAAAAATATTTCTGTTAAGTATGATAATAGGGATACACAGCGTCCGGGAGCAAAATTTGCGCTTTACGAATTGCAAGGGGTGCCTTTACGAATTGCTATTGGAGCAAGAGATTTAGAGAATGGTACAGTCGAACTTGCACGTCGTGACACCCTAACTAAGGAAGTTGTTGCTTTAGAGGGTTTAAATGATAGAGTAGAAAGCCTATTGGTAGACATCCAGAGTTCTTTATATAATAAGGCGCTGCATTTTAGAGATAGCCATATCACAGAAGTAGATACATTTGAAGACTTTAAAACCGTATTAGAAACCAAAACAGGATTTATCTCGGCACATTGGGATGGTACGCCAGAAACTGAGGAAAAGATTAAAGAATTGACAAAAGCGACCATAAGATGTATTCCTTTAGAAGGAAATGTAGAGTCAGGAGTATGCGTTTATACAGGGAAACCATCAAAACAGCGTGTGTTATTTGCGAAAGCTTATTAGTTTTAAAAAAAAGAAGTTTTAAAACGAAATTCTTTTTTTAGGGCCTATGGGCTCGGTAACCCATTTGAAAAGCTTAAATGGTTTTGGTTTTGAGCGCATTAGGATCAAGGTATATGTGGTTATATAGAAGGGGTTTTTATAGTAAAAAAACAGAGATATAAAATATTTTAAAAAATTTTCAAATTACTATTGTAGCATTTAAAATAAAGTGTATTTTTGCAACCGCAATGGAAACATTGAAAGTTATTTTGAAAACAAATTTGCAAGTTTAAATTAAATGATTTATATTTGCACACTCAAAACCAAAATGGCCCGTTCGTCTATCGGTTAGGACGCCAGGTTTTCATCCTGGTAAGAGGGGTTCGATTCCCCTACGGGCTACAATATTTATAATAATAAAAATAAAAAATGGCAAATCATAAGTCAGCATTAAAAAGAGTAAGAAGCGGTGAAGCTAAGCGCTTGGTTAATAGATACAAACATAAGACAACTCGTAGTGCAATTAAAAAGCTACGTGATTTAACTGACAAGAAAGATGCAGAAGCCATGTTTCCTGATGTGTCTTCTATGATAGACAAGTTAGCTAAGAAAAACATCATTCATGACAATAAGGCTTCTAACCTTAAGTCTGGTTTAGCTAAGCATATTGCTTCATTAAACTAGTGTTAAAACAAAATATAAAAAAAGCCTCTCAATACGAGAGGCTTTTTTTATGCTTAAAATAATATTTTGTTCTTCAGTTAAGGAAATGGATGTTAATTGCAGATAAGATTAATGTAGTAACTTAATAAAGGAAGGGGTTTGTATTTTTTACGCTTCTAAATTGAATTCTAAAACGTTTGATCAGCTTTATATAGGTTTAGGGTATAAACAAAAAAAGAGTGGATCAAGTCCAAAAGTTGTGGGATTTTAAGATTATGCATAAATTGTTGTAAGTCTATATAGGAAGAACTCTACGTTTCTAACCCCTCTGAACTGCGCTCTAAA
>NZ_JBHMFC010000067.1:0-1925 GCF_042427585.1 Mariniflexile ostreae
ACCCCGTTTTTTGAGTGTTCGGCTCGTTATCGGGGTTTTGTTTTATCTAAAATACAACTTATTTGATTGATATGCAAGTGATTATTTACTTCTGAAAGTGCCTTGATAAAACTCAGAAACTGTAAATTAAAACCACTAAAAAACTATCAAAAATGTTAGAAAAGGAGTAAATGCTATATATTTTGACCACATCAATCACAGCCTAGCCACCAAAGAACCTTCCCTAAACGTATCGTTTTACCCATAGTACGGCAAATCAACCGGATTCGTCAACACAGAATTCATTTTTGGCCTATCGGCAAAACGAATTCTTAGTTATTGGGCACTGGCTTTTCTATTTGTTATCTTTTTTTAAAAATACTCTAGGGTCAATTACAGGTAACATATATTTATCTTTATAAATAGTAGGACTTATTTCAGTCGCTAATAAAGCTCTTGCGTGAGAGTAAGCAATACTAAATAACTGAATGACTAAACCATCAGGAAGATCAAAATTATTTTTATCTTCATTATACACACTATCTAAGCCTTTTACTATATAAACTGTTCTACCAGAATGTTCAACTAAAATATTTTCTTTTTCATTGTCGACTAATTGTGTGTTGATATCAATTATAATAGTTGATTTCTCTTTATCAATATTCAAAGACGTACTCGTGTTTAAAGCTAAAGCATTTTGGGTTTCAAAAATTTGATTCAATCTTTCTGTTTCAATATCTTTAAAAGAGAATTTTAAAGAATGAATTTGAGAAATTCTGTATCCAATATTATCTTTATTTGTATTTGTTTTTTTAGCCATTTTAAAGTGCTAATTGTTTTTTAAATTCATTATTACTATAAAGAGGAATTATTTTACTATCCTTTTTATTCTTAGAATAAACTTCAGAAAAGCTATCATTTTCATAAAAGCTTAAATCTTTTGTTTTGTGATTAGTAGAATTTAAATCATTAAAATAAGAATTCTTATCCTTAAGTTCAAAAATTGGAAATTTATTAATCTTTAAAGCTATTTGAACAACTTTTTCAATGCTAAAATTAATCTCTCCATCATTTAGGATTTGAGAAACTCTGCCTTTTGATATACCAAGATGACTTGCTAATTCAGTTCTATTCATATTGTTGTCTTCCATATATTCCAAAATAGCATTATAGAGAAAGCTATTTATGCCTTCAACCCAATAAGATGGTTGGTTTAAAATTTTTTCGCGTATATTATCTCTATTTCTCATCATTATATTCTTTTATAATTTTCAAAATTGATTTTATGTCTTTATCTTGATTATCTTTTAGTCCACCAGTTATTATGACTCTACCGGTTTTTTCTTCGTGAAAAAGATAAACTCTAATAATATTTGATTTAGCTTCATATACTTTGCAGCTTAAGTTATGACCTTTAAGTTCTCTAAATTTTGTTTTTGGATATCTTTTGAGGTTAGAAGTTTCTTCAATAATTCTAAGCGCTCCAGCCAACTTGTCAAACAAATTGCCATCTTTTTCAATTTCATCAACGAACGGTTCAAAAAGACTTTTCCCATTTTTATTTAATTCATAAACACTAATTTTTGTAGTGCTTGTAATATGCGGTGACAAACTTAAGGAAAATTTCTTCAAAATGTTTAGTTATAGCTAAATTATTAACAATTTATTATACCTGCTAAAATAATTATTAACTTTAGAATATAAAGATATAGTATGATTTTTTTAGCTTGTGCCCAACGTTTATGTATATGATTAGTGGCGTGATTAAGCACGGAATTTAGTAAATAAAAACCGAATAGAAAATCTGCGAGGATTTTCGTAAACAAGCTAAAACCAGCCATTAATTATATACGGCTTAAGTTTGTCTTTTATTAAATTTGATATATAATCAGAAAGAATAAAAGAGAGAATTAAGGTTAATATATACGGTGAAGCCTAGACTTCGA
>NZ_JBHMFC010000068.1:0-772 GCF_042427585.1 Mariniflexile ostreae
TAAGCATCGCCGATCAGGGTATCGATACCAGTAAAACGCTCGTCATAAAAGTAGACGGCCAAATGCGCACGCGGGTACGCCCAGGAGAAGCTGCCACCGTAAAGGTCCCCCTGCTGTTTCCAGACCGGGCGCCACTCCCAAAGCTATCTTGGGAAGTTAGCCATAACAAAAATGACATATCGGGCATGTGTACCGTTTTAAATGGAACGTTGCACATCCCTCCCATGGGCGTGGGAACAGTAAAAATAGAGGCCTTTACCCCTAAAGCCCAAGAACGGATCACGGGCCGGTACACGATCGGCCATAACCAAGTAAGGGCCATAAGCACCTCCAAAGACACCATTAGCGTGCTTTATCGGGGCGAAACGAAGTCACAGCGGCACCAAGTAAAATTTACGGTCACTGAATTTACCATGCCCTATGACGCTGTTAAAGATGCCGACCTACAAGTACAATGGTGTATATATAGTAAAAAAAGCGACGTCAAGAAACACTTTATAGTTACGGATGATGGAAACAAACACAGCATTTCCAATGGTGCGAATGGAGAATTCAGCTATACAGGAACCTCCGAAAAGGAAGGCAAGTGGTATGTTGAAGCCTTCGCCAACAACCCAACGGGCTCTACGGACACAAGCAAGCTATTGACCGCCATACAGCCCAAAATCACCAAAGCCTATTGGGCGGACAGCAAAGGCAATAGGATAAACCGTAGCGGGTTTAAGCATACGGTCTACATGCACATAGAGACCGAAGGCTTGAGCGGTGAAAA
>NZ_JBHMFC010000069.1:0-1373 GCF_042427585.1 Mariniflexile ostreae
AAATTTAGCTACAAATTAATAAATCTATTATATTTACAAAAGAAACTTCCGCTATAAGATCCTGAGAAGGGCTTCCGACCGGTAGGGAGGATTCGTTCAACACTGTGTATAAAAAATGCTTATTTTAGTGCCTAATCAAAAGGAAAGTGCGTGTTTACTTTCTTCCGATTTTCGTTCCGAAAATCCGCTGACACAAACACGCACTTTTCATACACGAAACCGTTGTGTGTCAGCATAAGAAACGACACGCTAAATATGAACAATAAATAATAACAGATTTTATGAAGACATTTTTACTAACATTGATTTTTGTGTTAACGACAATGCTAACTTCTGCTCAAAGCACATCAGAAATTCCTATTCAAAATATTTCTACAGATAGTGATGTTACTTATAGACTATTTTCAACACGAAATAAGTACACGTTTATCAAATTAAATACAAGAAATGGACAGATGTCACACGTACAATGGGGTACAGGAAATAATGACCATTTTGAGTATTCACTCTCAGATATTCCTCTTGTAAATGAGGAAAATGAGAAAAATGGTAGATTTTTTCTCTATCCAACAACAAACATATATAATTTTATTTTGCTCGACCAAATAGACGGTAGAACGTGGCAAGTACAATGGTCAACGGAAGAAAAAAACAGAATGGTTCTTAGGATATATTAAATTTTAAGATTTATAAATATAATTGAAGTATGCTGACCTATTACGAACGTAAAGAATTAAGGGAAAAACTAATCAATGAAGAAATTTCATTAGAATTTGCCAAAGAACAATATTGGAAGGATTACAAAGAAGGACAACGGTCGTGGCATACAAAAGATTGGAAAGAAAGACGTGCTAAATTTCTTAAGGAAAAATGCGAAATATGTGATAGTACAGATACATTAACAATTCAGCATCTTTCTCACCCAAGAAAATATGCGGATTACGAAAGAGAAATAATAAGAAATTACACTCAAATTTATAAGGAAAATAATTCTGACATTGATAAATCAGAATTTAAGAAACATATTTTAAAAAATTATAATTACAATGCTGTTCCCTTATGTCCAAATTGTGGAGACAACCGTCCTAACAAGAGAATGAGAAAACTACCGCAATATCGTTGTGCAATATGCAAACACGAGTTTGATGAACCAAATTATAAATCGTTAGAAGAACTCATCACAATTTTTTATACAGACGAAGAAGCTCTTGATGTTCGTGATAAGTGTTTTGTTTCAAAAGACAAATGGAAAAATAATCATAATTTATCAACGAAGTGATTTAAACTTTTTTTAAAAAAAATGAGAAGGGTTGTGGATATTTGTGTTGCGAAACATAAATAACTAAATCACAACCCTATATGTACTCAGTACT
>NZ_JBHMFC010000007.1:0-81292 GCF_042427585.1 Mariniflexile ostreae
TCGAGTACTGAGTACATATAGGGTTGTGATTTAGTTATTTATGTTTCGCAACACAAATATCCACAACCCTTCTCATTTTTTTTAAAAAAAGTTTAAATCACTTCCATAATAAAATGAATAAAAAAAACATTATAACGGTAACCTTTATAGCGCTTAGTCTTTTTTTAGTGCTAAATAGTTGTAAAAATAAAGCTAAAGAATCCAATACAACGGCTGCCTCTAGCTCCAGTGAGAATAAGGATGAGGAAACCGTTTACGCAAGTGACGTGATTCCGTTTTTTGATCATTGGAAACTCATTTTAGGCGATGGTTCTAATGTGGGTATTGCGAATAATTTTGAAAATAAAGATTTCTTTTATGTTACACATGATGATGATAGCGATTGGGTTGTTTTTAAAACTCCAAATGCAGGAGATACCCATGGGACATCAAATAATACAAGAACAGAATTAGCTCAAACAAAAAAGTGGTATCCAAAAACAGCAGACGATAAATTGTCGGCAACGCTTAAGGTCATGAATGTTTCTGCAACTGGTGATGCACGGGTGGCCGCTTCGTATTCCGTAGTGGTAGGTCAGATACATAGTGCAGATAAACATGAAAACGAACCGCTTAAAATATTTTATAAGAAATTTCCAGGTCATACTAAAGGCTCCGTTTTTTGGCACTATGAAATCAATACCGCAGGGGATGATAATTCTGGAAGATGGGATTTTTCAACGGCCGTGTGGGGTGATGATTTTTCCGTGGTGGGGCCAGAAGCAAATACCTACCCAGCAGAACCTAAGGATGGTATTGCTTTAGGCGAAGCGTTTAGTTATGAAGTCGCGGTCAAGAATGGTATTATGACCTTGAATTTTATGAGTGAAGGTCATGAAACAAAAACATTTACAAAAAACCTAGTCGAATCAGAATACACAAAAACTTCAGATATACCAGAGCAAACACAAAAATTGTTTGTGCCACTTGGTCAAGACGGTGTAGAGCGTGCAAATGCATACGCTGGTGAAGGTTGTTTTTTCAAGCTTGGAGCTTATAATCAAACCAATGGAAAGTCGCCAGAAGAAAATAAAAACTGGTGCTCTGGCGCCGAGACGCATGATGGTAATCTTAAAAAGCAATACGCTGATGGAAATTATGCTGAAGTATGGTTTAAAACCGGAAGTATTTCTATAAGTGAGAACGCCGTATCCAATGAGGGTTATTTTACTAAAAACGATTAAATGGGCTCTTCGTTCTTTTTTACAAGCATTGAGATTTAGTTCAGGATAATGGGTTAAAATTTACAATAGTTTAAAGAAACATTAAATATAGTATGGTTCATATGAAAATAAAAGATATAAAAGTTTTTGTTTGTTGTCCTGGTCGAAATTTCGTTACAGTAAAAATCATAACCGATCAAGGTATATATGGAATTGGAGATGCCACGTTAAATGGCCGTGAATTAGCTGTTGTAGCTTATCTGGAAGACCACGTAATCCCATGTTTAATTGGAAAAGACCCGCACCAAATAGAAGATATTTGGCAATACCTGTTCAAAGGGGCTTATTGGCAAAACGGCGCTGTTAGTATGGCGGCAATTGGAGCTATAGATGTGGCCCTTTGGGATATTAAAGGAAAAATTGCTGGTTTGCCAGTTTACCAACTACTTGGCGGTAAAAGTAGACGGGCTGTTACGGTTTATGCGCATGTAAATGGTGAAACTATTGAAGAGGTTCTTAATGGTTTGGAAATAGCCATAAATGAAGGGTATAAGGCGGTTAGATTACAATGTACCATTCCTGGCACAGAAGGAACTTACGGAACCTTAGGCGATAAAAAAAATTATTATGAGCTGCAAGGCAATAGACCCTTGCCACCAGAGCATGGTTGGTCTACAACCAAGTATCTCAATTTTATTCCTGAATTATTTAAACAAGCGAGAGAGAAGTTTGGTTTTGAAATAGAATTGTGTCACGATGTCCATAGCAGGCTAACACCTATAGAGGCCGCACAATTAGGAAAAATGCTAGAACCCTACCGTTTGAAGTTTCTTGAAGATGCCGTAACTTACGATAACCCTGAAGGTTATAAAATAATAAGAAACCACACCACTACTCCCCTGGCACTAGGAGAAAAATTCAATACGATTTGGGATGCAAAACATGTAATTGAAAATCAATATATTGATTATGTGAGAACTGCCGTAACCCATGGTGGCGGATTAACGCCATTAAAAAAACTGGCTGATTTCGCTTCGCTTTATCATGTTAGAATGGCGCCCCACGGTGCCCCCGATCTTTCTCCAATTTGTTTCATGGCACACATGCATTTGGATTTATGGGCACCAAATTTTGGAATTCAGGAATTTGTTGGCTTTGGAACACCCGAATTAAATGAAATATTTAGCTACAAAGCTGAATTAAAAGAGGGCAGTATATACATAGAAGATTTACCAGGATTAGGGGTGGATTTCAATGAAGCGGCTGCTAAAAAGTATCCCTATAAAAGATCCTACCTTCCCGTTACTAGATTAGAAGATGGTACCTTATGGAGTTGGTAATTGAAAGGTGTGTGGTATAAGACTATTATTAGAATAGTTGTAGGTTATTCTTAATGGGTTACATGGATTTTGATTGCATATTAAGGTTGTAAATTTTTACAAATTTGTATTTTTATTTATTTTTTTAAAATAATTTTAGATAAACAAAGCATCTTAAATAAGGAGGGTCCCATTGTTCTAAAACGGATGCTTTTATGGTTTTAAGATTAATATGGACCATACTTTCATTAGGGTATCGATTTCCTAGATGTTTAAACCCTACTGGGAGGACTAAGAAATGATTGTTTTTTATAAAAAAACAATCATTTCTTACAAGCTATGTTAATGTTAACTTAAAATATATTTTGATATAACAATTTTTTAACATATGTTTGGTAAACCAAATTGGGATACCAGATTGGCGCACCAGTTAAAACGTAAATTAAACTAAAATATTTATGATCTATAAACCGCCTGAACAAGTGATTGATATTTAAAAACAACTATGTTTTACATTGCATTTAACAATTTATTAAACTAAACAAATTAACAAATGAAATTAAAAACCAAACTAACATTAATGCTGATTATGATATTTAATATATCATTATTTGCTCAAAACGGGTATAAATTATCCGGCACAGTAAAAGATGAGGCGAATATGCCCATTCCTGGGGTTAACGTAATTATAGCGAATACCTCAAAAGGTACCGCTACAGATTTTGATGGGCAATTCCAGTTAGATGTTAAAAAAGGAGATGTACTCCAGTTTTCGTATTTAGGCTATATTAAGCAATCTATAACGATTACAGATCAAACAACACTTAGCGTAGTTATGGCAGAAGATGCTGCTAAATTAGAAGAAGTTGTTGTAGTGGGTTACGGGACTCGAAAAAAGTCACATCTTACAGGAGCTATTGCAAAAATAGGTGGTGAGGAAGTGGCTTCGGTTCAAGTGGCACGTGTAGACGAGGCTCTAGCAGGTAAGCTGCCAGGTGTTATTATTCAAAATCAAAGCGGTGAACCAGGTTCAGATCTTAAAATTCAAATTAGATCGGGCTCATCTCTTTCAAGCAATTCAGATCCACTAATTGTAGTAGATGGTTTTCCTATTTCAGGAAACTTAGCCACTGTAAATCCAAACGATATTGAAAGTTTAGAAGTATTAAAGGATGCTGCTTCTGCTGCAATATACGGGTCTTTAGGGGCAAACGGAGTTATCTTGGTTACTACTAAAAAAGGAAAACAAGGTAAGGTTAATTTCAGCTATAATGCTTATACAAGTACTTCAAGGAAGTATGTGAAAAATATAGATATGCTTAAAACTGCTGGAGAGTGGGCACAGGAGTTACAATCTGGCGCTTATGATCTTAGTCAAACCAATCCTGATTTGCTAGAGTATAGACTTTATGGATATGAAAATGCTCCAGACGTAATTGGTATGGAAGATTGGTTATTTAAATCTGGTAGCAGTACAAGTCATGACTTTAGCATGAGTGGCGGGTCTGAAAATGTAAAAGCATTTGCTTCTCTTGGGTATTTAAATACAGAAGGTATTGTTAAAGGACAAGGCTATGAAAAGTATAGCGGACGTATGAATATTGATGCCTCTTTAAATGATAAGTTAAAAGCGGGTCTTAGTATGAATGGTTTTTATGGCAATCAAGATATTGTACCTTGGGAAATGAGAGATCTTTTAAGGGCATATGCTATTAGTCCTGTTTACCATACGCAGGCGTCTATTGATTTTGTTCAGGATCTAGATGCTAGAAGACAAGCTTTATTTAATTCAGGATATACAGCAAATAATTTCGGCCGTTCATTTGATCAAGATTACAGAGGTAATAAAGCCCTAGGTTTAGACCCTCAAAGTATCTACGATTTACAACCAGGTGACGTAGTTCACGATTGGCAATATGGTAGAAACCTTAATGGAATTGGTGGAACAGGTGACGCAGGTGTAGGCGCCAAGTTTGATAACTCAAGACGATATAAGAAAACGCTTTACGGCAATATGAGCTCTTATTTACAATATGAAATCTTGGATGGCTTAAATGTGAAAACCATTTTTGGAGCAGATTTACAAGATGTTAACGAGTACTACTATCGTGGAATATTGTCAGATGGGCAACAACGTACTAATCAAACAGATTTAGATATATCAGATATTAAAAAATCTACTATATTAAGTACTACTACTGTAGATTATGCAAAAGTGATAGCTGAAAAGCATGATATTTCTGCAGTTATTGGTTTGGAATTTGTAAATACTAAGTTCAATGGATTGTCATCACTTGGCTCGAATGTGCAAATGGGGTTACCTTTAAATTACTCTTATTTTGGAGCTGAGGATGTTATCTCTCGTAGAATTGAAGAAAAACAGTCAAGAAGAGGTGTTTTCGGGCGTGTTGCTTATGCTTATGATGACCGTTATTTAGTATCGGCTTCGATAAGAAGAGATGGCGATTCACGTTTTGGAGCTAATGAAAAATATGCAGTATTTCCAGCAGTATCTTTAGGATGGAACGTACATAATGAAGCTTTTTTACAAGGTAATGAAGTGATAAGTTTGTTAAAACCTAGATTTAGTATGGGATCTTTGGGAACGTCTTCAGACTTAGGTTCGTATAGTGCATTAAGTATTTTAGGGACTACGCCAACGGCCTTTGGTCCAGGTTTCTTAATCCCAGATGACGTTGCAAATGCCGATTTAACTTGGCAAACCAACAAAGAAACGAATTACGGTATTGATACAGGATTCTTAAATAACCGTTTCAGATTTAGTATAGACTATTATACGTCTGATGTTAATGATATGCTAATCAATCAAAGTGTTTCTGAGGTTCTTGGTACACCTCAAGTTCGACTTAATCGTGGTGATATCAAAAGTTCAGGTTTAGAATTAGAACTTAATGCAAATATCATTCAAAAAGGAGATTTTTCTTGGACTGTTAATGCTAATTTATCCACGGTTAAATCAGAAATCACGAGCTTAGGTGATTTAGATGAACTACCACGTCAAATTTATGGAGGCCCAGGAGATAGAGGTCCTGAATTTAGAAATTATGTAGGGGGTGAACTTGGTGAAATGTGGGGTTACGAGAGTGCAGGTCAAGTAGAAACAATTTACATTGCCGATCCAACTAGAAACGTTGGTTATGGAAGCGGTGTTCATTATGTTGTAGATCAAGATGGTGATGGTCAAATTACTAAAGAAAATGATTATGTTAAATTAGGATCAGCAACTCCAGATTTTTATTGGGGACTTTCAAGTAATTTAAACTATAAAGAATTTGATTTGTCATTTCAATTTCAGGGATCTCAAGGGGCAGAAGTATATAATATTGATCCCATTTACTGGCAATCATTATTCCGTGACGCTACAGGTCCGAGTTTTGATGCTAATAGCGATGGCATCGCCGATCATAATGGGTTGCATTATGAGGAGTCTAGAAATGTACATGGCGGATTTATTCAAGATGCCTCTTACATTGCATTAAGAAACTTAACTTTAGGGTATACACTTAATCCTGGTTTTGTTAGTAAAGTAGGTGTTGGTTCGATGAGAGTATACGTAGCTGCAACTAATTTATTATATGTTATGGGTAAAGATTATACGTCATATAACCCAGAAGGGATAGAAATTGAAAATTCAAATTATGGAGGGCCTACAACGTATGGATACCAAGAAGGTGCAAGCCCGATTGTTAGGAGTTTCACATTCGGTGTAAATGTTAATTTTTAATTAAGAAAAAATGAAAAAAATGAAATTTATATATATAGCAATTTTGTCTATGGTGTTGATAACAGCCTGCGATAATGATTTGGATCAATCACCTACTTTAGATTTAGAAGCAAGTAATTTGACGGAGTTTGCACCTGTTTTAAATGCAGCATACTACTATCATACAGGCGTAGCGATGTCACAATTGGTTATGGGCGATTTTAGAGCTGATAACATGAAAATGATAGAAAGTCCATATACTGCAATGGATACATATAATGCAGATTTGGCAGGTGGAGATGTTACCGGAGCCTTTTTTAGCCCAGTATATAGTAATTTGTATAAATCTATTTTAAGTGCAAATAACGTGATTGAAAATTCGTTGGATGCAACTCAAGTGGCTGAAGCTCAATTTTTAAGAGCATTATCTTATTTTAAACTTGTATTGGTTTTTGGTGATGTACCGGTAAATTTAATACCTTCTCCAAGTACTACAGATACATCTATTTTAGTGAGGCAGCCAGTAGAAGATGTTTATAATAATGTAATAATTCCTGATTTTAAAAATGCCATTGCGGGATTAACTAATTCTGGATTAGTGTCTGGACGTGCGTCTAAAATAGCAGCACAGGCATATCTAGGTAAAGTATATATGCACAGAGGTGATTTTACTAGTGCGGTACCGGAGCTTGCTGCTGTTGTAAACGGAGCTGCCGCTGCCGGAGTAACTTTAGAGGCCGATTTTGCAAATGTAGTAACAGATGTAAGTTCAGAAATTCTATTCGCTACTCAAATATCAGCAGCCATTCCAAATGCCGATGGTTCCTCTTCTGCCTCTACCTTTGTAGGATGGTTTAGCGGAGCTGACACCAAAACACTTACGCCGTTAGATGCCCGTTTAACTGCTGCATTTGATGCTAGTAGTGCTGCTGGAGGTGGTACAGATTTAAGAAAAGCTTTAACTATTAATGAAGTAAATCAAACAGGTGTTAAATATACTGGTGGTCTTGATCAAGATGCTATAGAAATGAGATTATCTGATGTAATTTTATTATATGCTGAAGCCTTAAACGAAACCACAAACGCTGCTGGAGCGCAATCTGCAACTATTTTGGCAGGATTAGATGCAATAAGATCCCGAGCAGGATTGACTAGCTTAGTTGGTACAGCAACAACACAAGCAGCTGTTAGAACGGCTATTGCAAATGAAAGAAGATTAGAATTGGCTCTAGAAGGCCACAGGTGGTTTGATTTGGTAAGAACAGGTACAGTTGATGCTGCTATGGGTTTAACCGTTAACAGTAACTATCATGTGTTTCCAATTCCAAATTCAGAAATTCTTGCTACAAATGGCGTTATTACCCAAAATGCAGGATACTAATCCTTACAATCTTCAATAATAAGTTAGTTTAGTTTTTTATAGGTTAACCGGCCTGAATTTAAAGGGGTCGGTTAACTTTATAAAACTCGATTATAAGAAGGGGCTTTGTTTTATAAATGGAATAAATTTAATAAATTTACCGCACCAATCTGGTACACCAATTTAATTCTATTTGTATGAACTTAGACACCCGTTCTAAAAATGAAACCCAAGAAATTACTAATCGCGTTAAAATAATAATTACTAAAATAGGCGATTTAATTAACGAAAAACACTTACAGCCTGGAGATAAATTGCCTGCAGAAAGGTTGTTGGCTGAAAAATTTGATGTTAGTAGAAGAACCATTAGGGTGGCTATTCTTAAATTGGAATCCTACGGCATATTAAGATCGATGCCACAAAGCGGAACATTTGTTGCAAATATAGGCCCTATTGCCATGAACGGCATGATTGAAGATATTTTAAGTCTTGGTTTACCTGATTTTAAATCTTTAGTAGAAACTAGAATCTTACTAGAATTGAAAGCGGTTCGATTAGCAGCAGTACGACGTTCAAAAAAAGATTTGCAGAGAATAAAAAAGGCCTTGGACGCTCATGAATCCAAACTACTATCTGGAGAAGATGCTGTACAAGAAGATTTACTGTTTCATTTAGCAATTGCTAAGGCAAGTGGTAATGTTACAATAAATGAGATTATGATTGGAATAACTCCTCAAATAATTGTAGACTTTAAAAAGTACCATACAGACTATAATTCCTTAGATGAACTAAGAATAATAGAACATACCAAAATTTATGAAGCTATTAGAGATCAGGACCCCAAATTAGCAAAAAAAAGAATGAAAAAACATTTTCATCTTCTTTATGAATATTGTGATTTCTAATATAGGATTAGAGAATTTTCTATCTCTAAGTAATAGAAGGGGTTAAGAACAAATTAGAGCTTTTTCGATCCTTTTATCGTGGTGTTTAAAACTTATTTTGAACTTAGATAAAAATAGATCAAATGGTAATTTTGAAAATTTAAGGAATACCAGTTTCTATTAATATAATAATTATATGAAAAAAAACAACAAATTAACAGGGAAAAGTGTTCTCATTACAGCTGGTGCTCAGGGTATTGGGGAGTCTATCACAAGACATTTTATTGATAGTGGAGCCCATGTTGCCATCCATTACTTTTCCAGTGCCGATACTGCAAACCAATTGAAGGAATACGCTACTAGCAAAGGACAAAATGCAATTGTTATAAATGGCGATTTAACAAAAGAAGCAGATGCAAATGCTGTAGTAGAAAAAACAGTAGAAGCCTTTGGGGGTCTGGACATCCTAATTAATAATGCAGGGTCTCTTGTTGCACGTAAAATGCTAAGCGAAATGGAGGCCGATTTCTGGCATAAGGTAATGGATATAAACTTAACATCCATGATGTTTGTAACGCGAGCCGCTGCTCCTTTCTTAGCGAAAAACAAGAATAGCAGTATTGTTAATTTGGCATCACTTGCAGGACGTAAAGGCGGACATCCTGGGTCTCTGGTATATTCTACCAGTAAAGGTGCAATCCTAACCTTAACACGGGCGCTTTCTGAAGAATTAGGCCCTCAAGGGATTCGGGTTAATGCCGTTGCTCCAGGTCTTATTCTCGGGACTTCATTTCATAACACGCATACTACAAAAGAATCTGCTGCAGCAACAACGGCTAGTATACCCATCCAACGGGCAGGTAATGCAGACGATGTAGCGCGGGCGGTTTTATATCTGGCGTCTGAATATGACGGCTTTATTACTGGTGCTACGCTCGATATCAATGGTGGCGTTTATAATACATAACCCGCGTTAATTGATATGTAAGGGAATGCTTAATCATCTGATTTTAATCATTTAAAATATAAATGTATGCTAAAAACTCCAGTAATTCACCCCACCATCATGGAGGTGCTTGCGCGCTCGGGCCATTTTGCGCAAATTGTTATTGCAGATGGTAATTTGCCCGTTGCTGCCATGGCAGGGCCTAACGCCACTACCGTACACCTTAACTTCCGGCCCGGACTACTGGACGCACTTACGGTACTTGAAGGACTATTGGAAGTTTGTCCTATTCAAGGGGCCATCGTTATGGAAAAGCCTGCCGAAGCAAACGCAGACATACATAATGCTTATAAAAAATTATTGGGAAACGTTACGTGGAACGAAATGGAACGCTGGGCTTTTTACGATAAAATTAAGGATTCTGCCACCACATTAATTATTCAGACAGGTGAACTTCGTCGATTTGCTAATTTAATTTTAACCGTTGGTGTTGTTAAAATGGTAGAAGAGGCTCATTTTTAGATGTTTTAAAATTTATTTGGCTCTGAATTAAATCAGATTTCAGGTAGGAGCTTCTTACTTAAGCTAAAGCTTTTAATATCGCAAATTAGATTCTGAACAACAAAGCAAAAGCGTATCAAAACCCTTGTTGCATAGTGCCTTCGTTTTTTGAGTCTTGTGGTTTAGATCTTAATTATAAAAACAAGGATAAATCTAATCCCAAAAAAATATGACGGTCATAAAAAAGTATACTCACAAAGAAATATATCGTTATTGCTGTACTTTCTAATCTTAAGTTTAATAATATTTCTAATGCTATAATCTAGCTTGAGTAAACATAGAGAAACGCTTAACAAGCAATAGGTAAATGGACTTGTAGGTATATAATAATGATTAACGGTTAAAAAATTCGTTTAAAACATAAAGAAATGGATAATAAATTAAAAGTATTAATTTCTGGATCTGGATTTGCTGGACAAGGGCATGCAGATGCATTTCGCGCTGCAGGTGTTGAGGTTGTAGGTATTGTAGGTCGAACAGAAAGTGTAGTAAAAGAAGTAGCTACAAAAAAAACTATTCCATATTTCGGTACAGACTGGGAACAGGCTTTAAAGGATTGTCAACCGGACATTGTTTCTATAGCAACGCCTGGTGGTGCCCATTATGAACCCATAAAACAGGCTATTGCGTTTGGATGCCATGTGTTTAGTGATAAACCATTGACAGATAGTGCCGATTCCGCAGTAGCGTTATATGAATTGGCCATAAAGAAAAATGTAAAAACGGCATACGCATCTAGTTTTCGTTATATGCCATGTATTCAACACGCAAAACAACTGGTGGCAAATGGTGCTATAGGAGAGCCTACTGAAGTAGAATGTATATCACACTTTAATCTAGAGCGCGATATTCCTTTTGGCTGGTCGCATCGAAAAGAAGATGGCGGTGGTCGTTTAAATAACAATTTCACGCATATGATATCGATTGTCACATCTGTAATTGGTGAAAAAATACTCTCTATAATCGGCGATGTGCGAGACGACTTGGGAAAAGCGCCCATAGTGGAAGGGGTACATAATTTTAAAACAAGAAGAGATTTTATTCCAACAAACCTAAACGATCCTAATCTTAAATGGGGAGAAAGTAATGTAGAGTGGTCTTATACGGTACTGGCAAAACTGGAAAGTCCTATAGCATCTAAACCTGTATCGGTACTATTTAAACATGGAGGGCTAAATCCTAAATACCATGAGAATCATATCGTATTTTATGGTACAAAAGGGGCTATCTTCATTGAAGGCCATTATGGCATGGGCCCCTTGTATGTATGGGATAAGAATAAAAACTGGCAAGGATTACCATTGCCTCAAGGCATTATGGATAATTTACCAAAAGTAGAGGGAGATACCGAGCGCAATTGGCATTACTTGGTAAGAGAATTTGTGAAAGATATTAAGGGTGAAAAAGTAGCGCCGTACCAAACTTTCAAGGAAGGTAGTTTATATCAGCAACTTATCGACTTAATTAGAAAAAATGACAAATGGACGGATGTCCGTCATTTACAATAAAAAAGAAAAACTATGTTTTATGACTATCTTGTAATTGCGCTCTACTTTATATTAATTCTTGTAATTGGTGTTGTGTTTTCACGAATGGCCAGTAAATCTACAAGTGACTATTTTCGAGGAGGCGGTAGAATGCTGTGGTGGATGGTTGGTTCAACAGCTTTTATGGCACAGTTTTCGGCCGTTACCTTTACTGGTGCGGCAGGTAAAGCATTCACCGATGGCTTTGCTATTGTTGCGGTGTATATTGGTAATACCTTTGCTTTCTTTTGTGGCTGGGCGTACTTTGCCCATAGGTTTAGGCAAATGAGGGTAGATACTCCCACTCAAGCGATAAGAGGGCGCTTTGGTACTCAGAATGAACAGTTTTTTTCATGGGCATTAATCATGTTTTCTTTTTTAAATGCGGGTGTTTGGTTAAATGCTCTAGGTGTTTTTACTAGCGCCGTGTTTGATGCAGATATAAGCTTAACTATTATTGCTATTGGTGTAACAGTGCTTTTTGTATCTGTGCTATCTGGGGCTTGGGGCGTTGTTGCTTCCGATTTTGTCCAAACTCTGGTGGTGGCTGTCGTTTCAATAGCTTGTGCAATAGTGGCCTTGGTAAAAGTTGGAGGTCCGGTTAATATGGTTGAAAATTTTCCAGGTGGTTTTCTCATAGGCCCCAATATGAATTATCCTTTAATATTAATAGGTACTTTCATTTTCTTTTTGCCTAAACAAATTATAACAATGATGAATCTTCATGATTCATTTAGATTCTTAAATGCAAAAGACTCTTTTAATGCCCGAAAAGCGGCTTTATTGGCCATGATTTTAATGGGCGTAGGGACGATCATTTGGTTTATTCCCCCATGGGCAGCGGCAACGTTATATCCAGATGCAGCAGCCGATTATGCCCAGCTTGGCAATAAGGCAGCAGATGCAGTATACCTTGTATTTGCACGTAATGCCATGCCTATAGGTACCATTGGGTTGCTTATGGCAGCCCTTTTTGCAGCATCTATGTCTTCTATGGACTCGGCATTAAATAAAAATGCAGGAATCTTTATTAGGAGTATCTATGAGCCTTTTTTGAAAAAGAAAAACATACAAAATAGTGATAGGAAATTATTGAGCATCAGTCAATTAGTGAGCTTTATAAGTGGGGTAGGCGTTATTTTAGCTGCATTATATTTTGCATCGCTTAAAGAACTGAGTTTATTTCAACTTATGATGTCTGTTTCTACAATGGTTCAGTTGCCTATGATGGTACCATTAGTAGTTGGAATTATTGTGAAAAAAACACCGCAATGGGCGCCCTGGGTTACTATTGTATTAGGATTTTTTGTCTCCTGGTTTGTTATGAATGTGTTTACAGCAGAAGTATGTGCTTCACTATTTGGCATCGAATCCTTAACAGAACGTGAAACGATAGACATGGATATCATTCTAACCATTGCAGGCCATGTGTTTATTACTTCTAGTTTTTTCTGGGCTACGTCCTTATTTTACAAGGAAGCAAAAGACGAGAATAAACAGGAAACCGATCAGTTTTTCAAGAACCTCGAAACCCCATTTATTGCAGATAATCAACAGGATGAAGTAGACCGTCAGCAAAGAAAGAAATTAGGTAATATGGTAATTGTTATGAGTTCCGGTATTTTATTGATGGCTCTAATTCCAAATCCACTTTGGGGCAGAATTATGTTTGTGCTTTGCGCACTGGGTATTTCTGGTATTGGTTTTTTATTAAAGCGTAGTTCTAAAGTAAAAACAACTTCACCTTAAGATTGTAATTATGTGTTTTAAAAAATTAGCGATAGTCTTTCTACTTCAATTAAGTTTTAGTTTGTGTAATGGGCAGAGCGTGTTGCTTACACATGGTGTAGATACTTCTGCTGGTGACGGATTGACATATATCATTACCACATCTTCAGCTGTTTATTATCTGGAAAAAGAAGGGGGTGGCTTGTCAAGTATGATGGATAGAGATGGGATAGACTGGATAGGGTTCCATAATAAAAAAGGATCCGGCTGGAAAGGTGAGTATCGAGGATTTCCTAATGCGATTCATCGTCAGGACGGAAATTACTTTCATGCCATGAACGATGGAACCGAACCTTCAACCTCAGTCATAGAGATCGAGTCTCAAAATCATGTTCGTATTGTCTTTACTTCAAATAACGAACAATGGCAAGGGCAATGGGATTTTTACCCAGACCGCTGCGACTTCTCTATGATTAAAGTTAGCGCGGGTTATAAATACTGGGTACAGTATGAAGGTGTGCCTGGCGGGGAAATGGATAGCACAGATTTTTGGTACTCTTCTGCCAACACCAAAAAACACCCCATAGAAGAACCTTTTTTTGGAGATTTACCTGCTCCCGAATGGATGGCTTTCGGTGATGAAAATTCTGCACGTATGCTGTATATGCTTCATCATGAGGATGATGAACATCCTGATAATTTTGTGAGTAGACCTTATATGACGGTTTTTGGTTTTGGTAGACAAAACAAAGAAACAACAAGCAAATTCCTAAGCACTGTTCAAACATTTTCTATTGGCTTTGTAGAATCGACAGAGTACTCGGTAATTAGCCAAGCTATTAGGCGGATACTCGACTGAAAACCTATAGTTAAAATAATTTAAGGAATCAAGAGGGTAAAATGAAGCCTTGTTTTTTATAATTACAATACACAGAAATATATTAACAAAAAAATAGGTTTTATTCATATAAATAAGTTTTACCTTTATATGATAATACGTATTTAAATGCGGAAGCTTAATTATTTGTTTTTTACGGTCCTCCTATGTTCTTTTGTTTTGTTTTTTAACAAAGCGGAAATCGATATGGCCTTTAATACGGATAGCGATACGCTTCTAGATGCTCCAGGACATGGTTTTCAAAATGAGCATGCTTTTAATAGTAGTGCCATTTCCATCACGAACGCCTTTCAAGTAGAACTATTGAATATTGAGGAGCCTAATGAGCTGCCTACACTACATCATTTTTTCGCAACAGCACTTTTAAAGGATTCACTTTTTGTAAGTGCCCTACAGTATTTGAAGCTGTGTAATTTTTTTGATTTAAATCTCACCATCAGGGATATTATTTTTCCTTTTCATTCTTTCTTGTAACCTCTTGTTTTTTTTAGTGTATACATCAAACCCTAGAACTATGTTCTAGCAAGTTTTAATTTCCAGAAAAAAAATATAAAAAATATACAAGATGAAAACCTCATTGATAATTATTTCTGCGCTTTTGGTTTTAAGCGTATTAGTGCCTGTTTTTTTATTTATCTACAACGGTATGAAAAACACCAATAGCACTAAAAACCAAGTAAGTAAGTTGCTTAAAAGTCATGATATTGTGTGTAAAACGAAAACTATATGGCGTAAAAACTTTATAGGTATTAGTACAGATAATAAAATGCTTATTTATATAAACCTAAACACAGAAAACCCTGTTTTGGAAACCTTGGCATTAGATGATTTAAAACAGTGTATCATACACAAAGAGAACGGCAATGGCGCTAAAAAAGTAATGAGCTTGAAGAAATTAAGTCTCGAATTTGTTTATAAATCTGCTCATAAGCCTAATAGTAGGATTACCTTTTTTAATATTGATGAAGACTTAATCGAAGACTTCGAGTTACAGCGTATTGAGAAATGGAAAGGCTTAATTGAAAGTCATATTAACCAATCTTCTATGGCCATGAAGATGGCCTCTTAAACATCCTAAAAGCCTTATTTCTTTACTAGAAGTAAGGCTTTTGTTTTTTTTAAGTCAAACCTATTTTTATGAAGTAGGGGCTTGTCCAAAAATGTTATACCAATGCCGCATAACAACATCACACCGCCTAAAACCATTTGAAACGAAATGATTTCGCCTAAAAACACCCATGCCAAAATAGATGCTAAAAGCCCTTGGCCTAGCAGACTAACAGATACTCGGGTCGCTCTCATATGCTGAGTTGCGTAACTAATAAGCAGCCATGCTAATAATTGGCATACTAGGGCTTGTACAATAAGCACTAGCCAGCCAGTTGTTGAAAAATCTGAAAAAGGTTCGTTTAAAGCAATACTTATAATGCCTAAATATATGGATGAGGCAGCTAAAACCATAAACATAAAAGAAATAACATCCATGGACTTGAGAACAAACTTGCTAAGCAACATGTATATGGCATAAAGCATACCCGAGAGTACTGCAAAATTAAAGCCTAAATCGAAATCTAAGTTTCTAAATATAGAAAAGCCCACCAATACTACCATTCCAAAAACGGCTATACACGTACCAATCCAAAAATTGGTCCTGGGTTTATCTTTTAAAAAGAATAAAGCCATAAAGCCCAACCAAACCGGTGATAAGTTGGTAAGTAAAGAGGCCTGTGTAGCTGTAGACTCTTGTATAGCGATATTCCATACAGCAACATCACTTCCAAAAATAACGCCGCACAATGCGGCTAAAAGGCCTATTTTAATTCCAGGCCATTTAAATGTTTTGGTTATCAAAACATACGGAAGCAATGCTATAAATGAAAACATCATGCGATAAAATGCAGAAATAAGACCAGAAGTTAAATTTAGCTTAACTAAAATAGGGAATACAGAAATACAAATAACTCCGATAAAGAGTGCTAATCTTGCCTTTTTCATGACATTTTAAAAATGATTTTTTAATATTTTGCAAAAGTAATCCTAATACAGCTTTCAAAGCTGTTAAATTTTAATTTTTAACACAACATTAGGCTCTGAATAAGAGTGTTTTATGATTTTATTTTTGAAGCTTTAGCTGAATGCGTTTTCGGGGTACATCAACTTCTAGTACCTGAACCATAATGTGCTGCTGAAGGCTTACATGCTCGTTAACATCTTTTACAAAACTATCGGATAAATTAGAAACGTGTATAAGACCACTTTCCTTTATGCCAATATCTACAAAACAGCCAAAATTAGTGATGTTGTTAACAATGCCGGGAAGTTGTTGGCCCTCGTGTAAATCATGAATTGTTTTTATATTTTGTTCAAAAGCAAAAACCTTAGCAGGCTTGCGAATATCCAGACCAGGTTTTTCCAATTCTTTTAAAATATCTTCTAAGGTGGGAAGTCCTACATTATCGGTGCAATATTTTTTTAAATCGATTTTTTGAAGCATGTCTTGGTTTCCGATAAGAGCCTCTGGGCGCATTCCTAAATCTTTTGCCATGTGTTTTATCAAATCATAACGTTCAGGGTGTACCGCAGAGTTGTCCAATGGGTTTTTCGCATCTTTAATTCTCAAAAAAGCGGCGCTTTGCTCAAAAGCTTTTCCTCCTAATCGGGGTACTTTTTTTATCCCATTTCTAGAAGTAAAAGCACCATGTTCATTTCTATAAAGGATTATGTTTTCTGCCAATTTCGGACCAATACCAGACACATAGCTCAATAAGCTAGCACTTGCCGTATTGATATTTACTCCAACAGCATTAACACAGCTTTCCACTACAGCATCTAATTCTTTTTTTAGTTTGGTTTGATCCACATCATGCTGATATTGTCCAACTCCTATAGATTTGGCATCTATTTTAACTAATTCGGCTAAAGGATCTTGCAGGCGTCTGCCAATAGAAACGGATCCACGAACTGTAACATCATAATCAGGAAATTCATCTCGGGCAATTTTTGAAGCTGAATAGATACTGGCTCCAGCCTCGCTAACCACAAAAATTTGTACATCATTTTTAAAGGGCACTTTCTTAACTATAGCTTCAGTATCTCTAGAGGCGGTGCCATTACCTATGGCAATAGCTTCTATGTTATACGTTTCAGATAAAGTGCTTAGTTTTTTAATGGCAGCTATGCTCTCGTTTTTTGGTGGGTGTGGGTATATGGTTTCATTGTGTAATAGGCGCCCTTGGCGATCTAAACAAACTACTTTGCAACCCGATCGAAAGCCTGGGTCTATGGCTAATATTCGCTTTTCTCCTAAAGGGGACCCTAAAAGAAGTTGTTTTAAATTTTTGGCAAAAACGTGTATGGCAGATGCATCTGCTTTGTCTTTTGCTAACTGTAATGCTTCGTTTGATAATGAGGGGAGTAATAAGCGTTTATAAGCATCTTGAGCCGCTATGAGGATATGTGTTGTGCAAGCATTTTGCGAACGGATTAGACGTGCTTCTATTTTGGACAGTGCTTTGTCGTCGTCAATAGTAATTTTTAATTTTATAAAGCCTTCTTTTTCTGCTCTTAAAATAGCCAATAGTCTATGTGAAGGTATGCGGTTTAAGGATTCTTCCCAATCGAAATAGTCTCTAAATTTTTGGGCGTTTTCATCATCGATTTTAGACTTTACTGCTTTTGTAGAAATTATAGCAAACCGCTCTAATTGAAGTCTGATACTGTTTCGGATATCGATGCGTTCATTGATCCATTCGGCGATAATATGGCGTGCACCTTCTAAAACATCTTCACTAGATGATAAATCTTTATTTGTATATTTTAACGCTATAGCGTTTATGTCATGAGCGTTTTGCGACATGATACTTTTAGCTAAAGGTTCTAGCCCATGTTGTCTGGCTGTGTCTGCTTTGGTCTTTCTTGTTTTTTTATAGGGCAAATAGAGGTCTTCCAGGGTGGTTAACTCTAAGGTAGTTTCAATTTTTTGTCTCAATTCTGGGGTTAAAACAGCTTGGTCTTCTAATGCTTTTATTATGGCCAATTTCCGTTTCTCTAAAGTTTCATACTGGTCTTTATATTTTACAATGTCTCCCACTTGAACCTCGTCTAAATTTCCGGTCTGTTCTTTTCGATATCTGGAAATGAATGGAATGGTAGCCGCATCGTTTAGTAAGCTTACCGTGTTTTTTACGGAATGTTCTGGTAATTGAGTTTGTGAAATAATATAGGAAATCAATGCCATATGATAAGAAGTTAAATAAATTGAAAGGCAAATATACTAAGTTAGCATGTTAAAAAATTCATTAAAAATGTTTCTGATTTATGATGAATGCTCTATTTTGAAACTTAATAGAACTAAAAAAGACCAATAATTTTATTGGTCTTTTTTATATTTTATGGATATTTTAGTTTTTATTCTATAGCTTCAAAAACGGCTAAAGGCGCCATTTTAGCTTTGTTAAGCGTCATGGTGTTTCCGTTAAGGGAATAATTATCAGTAGTGTTAAGAACTTCCATAAAGGCTTTTTCAATGGACATATCTGGACAGGACATCATGGTAGTTGCGACTTGTGATAACGTGACTTGGTTTTCGTTTTCTATGGTGTAATTACCATTAAAGTTATTGCAGCCTGTGTTACCAAAAACCATATATTCACTCGTATTAAAAGAAATAAAAGCGTCAGAGTTTTTTATGTCTTTTCCAAAAAGTTTTACTAACATCCATTTAGTATCTGTAAAACCAATGCTAGTATGGTTACTATCCGTTTGCTTTTTCAATATATATAAATGTGCTAAATCTCCAGTAACGTGTTTACCCGACTTATCTAAATGTGTTAATTGATTCTCACCCACTTTATAAGTGGTTGGGTCGTCCCCTAAAAGAATAATCGTTTCACCGCCCTCTTGCCACTTATATTGGCCTTGGGTAGTAAAAACCATACCATCCTTGCCCATATAGTTTGATGTAGACTTGTAAGTCATGTCTTCATTAAGCAAGATGGTTGATTTAATACCCTCACAATCTGCACAAGGTAAAATACCTTCATACGAACCCACTAAGTCTATAGCGATTTGGCTAGTATGCATGTCAGGTTTTGGCTCAATATCTAATGGTGTTGTATCTCCTTTTTTATCGGATTTACATCCGGCAAAAAAAAGAAGCATTAAAAGCACCAAGACTGCTAAGTGTTTTTTCATAGAATTAGAAGCCGTTTGTTAATTATTAGACTCTTTTTCAGCCTCATTGATCATGTCTTCATTAGGAACAATGGCAATGTTCACACGTCTGTTTTTAGCACGGCCTTCTGCAGTGGTATTGTCTGCAACAGGTTGTTCCTCCCCAAACCAATGTGTAGTAAGACGAGAAGCTTTGATGCCTTTTGAGTTTTTCAAATAATCGGTAACCGCATTAGCTCTATTTTTTGATAATGTCATGTTATAACTATCATTACCAGAACTATCCGTATGGCCAACAATCAGAATGTTCGTATCTGGATATTCTTGAAACACAGATGCTAATTTATCTAGAGATTGCCTAGAAGCCTCGTTTATATTATATTTTTCTGTAGCGAAATAAACACCGCTATTTTCATCAAAAGTAAGTACAATGCCGTTATCTACACGCTCTACTTGTGCGCCAGGAATTTCTTCTTCAATTTTTTGTGCTTGTTTATCCATTTTGTTTCCTATTAGAACACCAGCACCACCGCCAACTACGCCACCTATTACAGCACCTAATTCGCCTTTACCGCCTTTGCCTAAATTGTTTCCTATAATAGCACCTAAAATGGAACCTCCGGCAGCACCTATTACAGCACCTTTTTGTTTATTATTGGCATTTTGTACAGATTTACAGTTCGTAAATCCAGCAACTAAAATAAATGCAAAAAGCAAAATCCCTAATTTTTTAATATTTTTTTTCATTGTTCTATTTTTAAATTTTAATAAAGTTCATGTTAATTATAAAGGGTGTTCCGTCAACCGATACGGTTTGTTGCCATTGCATCGTGGTATCGGATAATGATTTTAATTCCAATCTAAAACCTTGATTGGTTTCCGATCTATATTTTTCATCGGTAGGTTTTAATAGAAAATCATAAAAACCAGTTTCGGCATTTACCTCTTGTATTGTAAAAACAAAGTTTCGCATGCCTGTAGAACAACTGGCTTCATTAATCGAGTAGGTTCCCGTATTATTATTAGGAACAAACTGCCATGTACTACCTTCAAAACAATCTTTAGACGTGTCGTTTAAAAGTGTAACATTGTATTTTCCGGTTTTGCTATAAGTGATGGAGTTTAGCGTCCAGCTGCCTTTAATGACTTTTTTAGAATCTCTAACAGTTTTTGATGAACCACAAGATAGTAGTCCAATAGATAGGCATAGAATTAAAAATTTTTTCATTTTTTTTCGAAATTGGTTATGGGTACAAAGTTAAAAAATCATTGCAGATTTTTTGTTACAGTATTATGTATTAGGATTACAATATTTCCATTTAAAATTGTATTGCATAGTGGGAAGAGAAAATATTTATCTAATGGAATAGCTATAAAGCTTAAGCTACCTTTTTTAATAAGTCAAAACAAGGGCATTTTTTACAACGCTTCTGTTCTCCTTTTTTATATTTTTTACAGCAACTACTTTTTACCTTATCTGAAGTGATAACGCCTAAGCTCTGTAATTTTTTAATCGCTTTTTTTTGTTTTTTTTTGCCCAAAACAAATCGTGTTGATAAATGATTGGGCAAAAATAACTTATTTTTAATTAATCTAAATAATAATTAAAGTTAAAAATTACAGTGTACTATCATTAGAAGCAGAATTAACTGTTAATTGTTGAATATCTCTGTCGAATAAATATAAACCTCCTTTATCATCACCAATCAAATTGATTTTATCCAGAATGGTTCGCGCCATTGCTTCTTCTTCAATTTGTTCCGCAACGTACCATTGCAAGAAATTATGGGATGCATAATCTTTTTCCTGAAGGGATATATGTACTAATTCGTTAATGCTTTCAGAAACAAAAACCTCATGATTAAAAAGCATTTCGAACATGTCTTTAAAAGAATCAAACGTAACATTGGGTGCTTTTAACTCAGAGATGTGAGCGTGGCCGCCACGTTCGTTTACAAATTTTACCAATTTAAGCATATGATCGCGCTCTTCATTAGATTGGTCGTACATAAAGCCTGCAACACCTTCCAGGCCTTTTACTTCTGCCCAACACGCCATGGCTAAGTATATTTGAGAAGACTCTGCTTCAATTCTAATTTGGTTATTTAATGCTTTTTCTATCGATTTTGATAACATAGTTTTTTTTGTAAAGTTAGTGAATACCTAACTTATTTGCAATCCATTTGCTACACTGTGGTTAAACGAAGTGGAGGTGTCTGGGTTTACAAACACTAAATGACCCTCTGGTGTCTCCGTCATTAAAATCATACCTTCGCTTTCTACACCGCGTAACGGTCTTGGTGCTAAATTTATTAACACCGTAACGCGTTTTCCTATAACGTCTTCGGCAGAATAGCATTCTGCAATTCCCGATACGATCGTGCGTACATCTATACCTGTGTCTACTTTTAAAACTAAAAGCTTTTTGGTTTTCGGCATTTTTTCAGCTGCTATAATTGTACCCACACGCATATCCAACTTGGTAAAGTCTTCAAATGTAATAGTTTCTTTTTGAGGTGTTAAGGTTTTATTTGCAGCTTCATTGGCTTTTTTGTTGGCTTCCAATTTGTCGAGTTGTTTTTGAATGGTTTCATCTTCTATTTTACTAAACAACAATTTGGCTTCCCCTATGGTATGGCCCGCAGGAAGTAGTGCTTCCTTTGTACTCACTTCATTCCAAGAGGTTTCGACGCCAAAGTTGATTTTTAAGATGTCTTTTAATTTTGTTGAAGTGAACGGTAAAAAAGGTTCGCTTAATGTGGCCAATGCCGATGCTATTTGAAGCGCCACATACATAATGGTTTTGGTTCGTTCTTCATCCTCTTTTATCACTTTCCAAGGCTCGGCATCAGCTAAGTATTTATTTCCTAATCTGGCGAGGTTCATGAGCTCTTGCCCTGCTTCTCTAAAACGATACCGCTCGATGGAGCTTGCAATCACATCTGGATAAGCTTTTAAGGCCGCTAGAGTGTTTTGATCCACCTCTAAAAGCTCTGAAGGCTTTGGTACCATACCTTCATAATACTTATTGGTCAATACGACTACGCGATTTATAAAATTTCCAAAAATAGCCACCAATTCATTATTGTTTCTGGCTTGAAAATCTTTCCAAGTAAAATCGTTATCTTTCGTTTCTGGAGCATTCGCCGTTAGCACATAACGTAAAACATCTTGCTGGTCTGGAAATTCTTCTAAATATTCTGGCAGCCAAACCGCCCAATTTTTTGATGTGGATAATTTATGGCCTTCTAAGTTTAAAAACTCGTTTGCAGGTACATTTTCTGGTAATATATAAGAGCCTTCTGCCTTAAGCATGGCCGGGAAAATGATACAATGGAATACAATATTGTCTTTACCAATAAAATGCACCAATTTGGTGTCTTTGTCTTTCCAATATGGCTCCCAGTCTTTACCTTCGCGTGCAGCCCATTCTTTTGTAGACGAGATGTAACCAATAGGGGCATCAAACCAAACATAAAGCACTTTGCCTTCACCGCCTTGTGCTGGAACGGGAATGCCCCAATCTAGATCGCGGGTTACAGCCCTTGGGCGTAGACCATCGTCGATCCATGATTTTACTTGACCGTAAACATTGGGCTTCCAGTCTTTTTTATGGCCTTTCAGAATCCATTCTTTTAAAAAGGCTTCATGTTTATCTAAAGGTAAATACCAGTGTTTCGTTTCTTTTAAAGTAGGGACATTACCTGTTAATACAGATTTTGGATGGATTAAATCTGTAGCGTTTAAACTGGTACCGCACTTTTCACATTGATCGCCATAGGCTTCTTCATTTCCACATTTCGGACAAGTGCCTACTACAAAACGATCGGCCAAAAACTGATTGGCTTTCTCGTCGTATAATTGCTCTGAGGTTTCTTCAATAAATTCACCTTTTTCATTTAAAGTTTTAAAGAACTCAGATGCAGTGTCGTGATGGACTTGGGCAGAGGTGCGCGAATAATTATCATAAGTAATACCAAAATCTTCAAACGATTTTTTAATAATAGCATGATATTTGTCGACAATATCTTGGGGTGAAACCCCTTCGTTTTTTGCTTTTATGGTAATGGGAACCCCATGCTCATCACTACCGCCTATAAAAACCACATCATGACCTGTTAAACGCAAATAGCGCACATAAATATCGGCGGGTACATACACGCCTGCTAAATGCCCAATATGGATAGGGCCGTTGGTGTAAGGTAGTGCTGCAGTAACAGTATAACGTTTTGGTTTACTCATCAATGTAAAATTAAATTTTGGCGCCATATTGATAAATCCTTAATATTGGGTAGTGAAAGAATCTTATAAAATAGATTTTAATTTAATAGGTTCTACGCTTTTATCAAATTGACGGATTGTTTTAAGGCCGTAAAAGTACACATTTTGAGTGCTATTTAGAAAAAAAATGTACATTTACATAATGTCACGAACCCTATTTATATTAAGCCTGTTTTGTCTTGTGTTTTTCTTCGGAACAAAAACAAGTATTTCACAAAATCAAAACCCTGAAAACCAATACTATACTTTGAAAAAACCACCATATTTAGTGGCAGGTGATACTGTTGCCATTGTTGCGCCATCGGGCATTTTAAAACATAGAACAAGGGAGATTGAACAAGCTAAAGCATTACTAAAAAGTTGGGGGCTGCATTATGTTATTGGAAAACATGTTTTTGCACAAGCCCATCATTTTGCAGGAACAGATGATGAACGATGTGAAGATTTTCAAAATGCTATGGACGACCCCAAGATTAAAGCAATTTGGTGCGCACGCGGAGGCTATGGCACGGTGCGAATATTAGATAAATTGGAGTATTCCAAATTTAAAGAAAATCCAAAGTGGGTTATTGGTTATTCAGATATTACCGCCCTTCATAATCAAATACACAACCAAGGTGTCGAAAGTATTCATGCCATGATGTGCACAAGTTTACAAGACAACCCCGAGGCTATAAAAGAAACTATTGAAACGTTTAAAGCTACGCTTTTTGGGGAACCATTATTTTACGAACTTAAAGGCTCTGCGTACAATAAAACGGGAACCGTTACAGGGCCTTTGGTAGGTGGAAATCTAAGCATCCTATATAGTATGCTAGGGTCTAATACCAGTATCGATACTACTGGTAAAATACTGTTTATTGAAGAGATAGGCGAATATAAGTATCATATCGACCGGATGTTGCAAAGTTTAAAACGGGCGGGATATTTTAATAATTGTAAAGCCGTTTTAGTAGGCGATATTAATAAAATAAGAAAAAACACAACCCTTTGGGGGGCTTCAATTGAACAATTGATTTTAGATGTTTTATCGGAGTATGATTTTCCTGTAGCTTTTAACATGCCAGCGGGGCATGAAAAGGACAATCGTGCCTTAATTTTAGGCCGAACAGTAGGATTATCGGTTGAAAAAGAGAAATCGAAACTTGTTTTTGAAAATTAAACGTGTTAAGTCGTAATGCTTTAATTGTTAATTTGTTATGTTTTTGTTAGGCCGTAAGTTGCCTTTAATTTTATAAAGCATCCGCAACTTTGTAGATGTCAAATTTAAAGATTAACTTTGTACTAAATTAGTACGATTTATGATAACAAGTTGTTTTCCATATTTGCAAGAAGATGCTTCAGGACTGTTGTTGTCATTGATGTATTTACACGATGATATCTTCCTTAAAAATTCTAAAGAGTTTATTTGCTAAACCCTGTCAGGACTCAAGACAGGGCTTTTTACACGAATTATAGAATAAAATTTAATCATTTATTTTCTTTTAGACTTTGCTTTTTGCAATTAACACGCTATGCCTTTGTATGGCGTTTATTTGTATTGAGTCGAATGCAAAAGTTTCAAACAGAGAATTTCAAAAAAAAACTATTATTATGTCAGAGCATGTTATTTTAACTACCGGGATTTACGATATGATCAAAGAACACGTAAGAAGAAAAAAAGTAACCAAACAAGAAGAGGAGCTTTTGATTGCCGAATTGAAAAGTGCCCAACAGGTATTGCGTAAAGATTTACCTAATGATGTGGTTACTGTAAATCGTAAGGTAACAATCAAGGATCATACCGCTAATAAAGAAGAAGATTACTTTTTTGTTTCTACAAACAAAGTCAATAATAAGAAAAGAAAATTCTCTATTTTATGCGATGTTGCTGTAGCGACTGTTGGACGTAAAGTTGGAGATGTTATCGATTGGCCATTTAAGAATGGGGAAAAGAAAATTGAAATCTTGAATGTAGAAAGCTTTTAATACGTTTAAGCGTCGTTGTTTCAAAACAAATAAAGATCCTTAGCTATTTATTAGCAAGGGTTTTTTTTTGCTTTTTTCTAAATAATTATAATTCCTAAACAAAAAATGGAAATTCTATAAGTGATCTAAAAAATGATATAACATATACCCAGCATATCCTGGGCATCTTTGTAGTGTAGAATTTTAAAAAAAAGATAATGAAAAATTTAGGAAAAATTTCAGTGGCCTTTTTTCTGGCACTTGGTTTAACAACCTCTTTAAATGCACAAGTTAGCGAATCATTAACCCCTCAAATTGGAGTAAAGGGCGGTGTAAACTTCTCTAATTTATATACAGATGATGTGGACGACAATAATGTATTGACCAGTTTTAATGCCGGTTTGTACGCTAGTTTTCCAATAACAGACTTTATTGCCATTCAGCCAGAGCTATTGTATTCTCGAAAAGGTTCAGAGCTGGTTTATGATAATGCATTAACATCAGGAACTGCAAAATTTAAATTAAACTATGTAGAAGTGCCTGTTTTAGTAAAATTCAATGTTGCTAAAAACATTAATATACATGCCGGTCCTTATTTTGCTTATCTAGTGGATTCTCAGATCTCAAATGAAACAGATGGTGGTTCTTTTAATTTTGAAGAAGAAATAGATAATGATGATTTTAATAAATTTGACGTAGGCCTTTCTGCAGGTGTTGGTTTAGATTTAGATGCCATTGGTATTGGGTTAAGATATAATTATGGCTTATCTACAGTTGGTAAAGAACGAACTTTTGCAGGACAAGACTATACTTTTCCAGATGGTAAAAACAGTAATATTAGTTTGTATGTGGCCTTAAAACTTAATTAAGCGCTTGTTTTAAAATCGGGCCTTAAAAAAAATGACTACCCGCTGGTTCTATAAAAGATATCTAGCGGGTTTTTTTTGTTCAAATTCCATCTATATTATTTCAACTAGTTTGGGCGTGTTCCAAAAGAGTTAAAGTTTGCTTTATTAGAAACAAAAGGATGTAGTTCTAGTCCGTAGTTTTACGGTAAGGAGTTTGCCTAACGTATGATATTTAAATAGAACTATTATGGAAAATGAAAAAGAGGATTTCGAATTTGTAAAAGAAGCAGAAGACCATAAAAAAAATTACATCTTAAAAAAAGATAAGATAACTAAAGGAACGATGCTTTTTATTATTATAATACTCGTGTTACTGGGTATTGCCGTAGTCTATTCTGGAATGTTTTTTGGCGAATCGTAAATGCTAAAATGATAAGCTAGGAGCTTTTAACACAAAACTCTTAAACATTTTGAATGGCATAAAAGCCTCGATTACGCTTTAAAAGCCTTGTTCTTTTTGTATTTGTTCATATGCTGTTTGAACCTGTCTGAACTTTTCTTCAGCACCTTTACGATGCGCTTCACCTAAATGGATCACTTTGTCGGGATGGTATTTTTTAGCCATGGTACGATAAGCTTTCTTAACCTCTTCTGCAGTGGCCCCTTTGTTAATTTCCAATATTTTGTAAGCATTATCACTACTGTTGTAAAACATGGCTTTAATGCTTTCATAGTCTCTTTGGCTAATCCCTAAAAAACCAGAAATACTATGGATTTGGCGTTCTTCATTATCTGTAACCATACCATCTGCCTTTGCGATACCAAATAGAAAATGCATAAGTTGTAAGCGAGATGGATGGTCCATCATGGTCTTTATCTGAAGGCACACTTGTTTAATCGGAATGTTATTTTGGTTATTTATGTTTTTGAATAACCTAAATGCTTGGTTTGCGCGCTCTTTTCCATACATGCTTACAAATTGATTGCGTACAAAATCCAGTTCGCGTTGGTCTTGTATGCCATCGGCTTTTATAACTATAGACGAGAGTATTAATAAGCTTACTTCAAAATCACCAGATTGTGTGCGTGGTGATGATTGTGATCCGTAATGTGGTCTTCTAGGGCCTCTTGTTTGTTCACCTTCTCCTAAAAATGGATTGTTTTTTCCATCTGAAAACGCATCCACCATGCTACCAATGGCCAATCCTATAATGGCGCCAATCGGGCCGCCAAACGACCATCCAATAGCCCCGCCTATCCATTTTGAAATACTCATGTAAGTAAGTTTTATTTATTACGTCAAACCTACATATAAATTCATTCTTTTAAAAGAAGAAATCTTATTAAGTGCATGGCTATCAATTTATGGATTATTTAAGAGATGTTGCCCATTAGGATGATATTTGTTTTTAGAATGCAGCCTAGTTTAATTGTACAATTGGTATCTTTGCCGTATAAGACGTTAATTATTAAAATTTAAAACATATGTATCCAGCAGAATTAGTGAAACCAATGCGCGAAGATTTAACGAAAGTTGGTTTCGAAGAATTACATACTGCACAAGCAGTTGATGAGGTTTTAGAGAAAAAAGGCACGACGTTACTCGTGATTAATTCAGTTTGTGGTTGTGCGGCAGCCAATGCGCGCCCAGGTGCTCGTATGAGTTTGCAAAACGACAAAAAGCCAGACCATATTGTAACGGTTTTTGCGGGAGTTGATAAAGAAGCGGTAGATGCGGCCAGAGGCCATATGTTACCATTTCCTCCAAGTTCGCCAAGTATGGCTTTGTTTAAAGATGGTGAATTGGTGCATGTTCTAGAACGTCATCATATTGAAGGCAGAGCAGCAGAACTAATTGCAGAAAACCTTAAAGATGCTTATAATGCAAATTGCTAAATAGGTGTTGAATTATAGATTAAAATGGAACCACGATACTGCATCGTGGTTTTTTTATGTGCATAACGCAACCTTTTGTAGAAATTTACATCTATAAATAAAATAGATACCCTTATAAAACAATTTTTTTAATGTTAATATTTATAAGCGTATTGTTTTTATATGATCTCTCTTGCAAAATAGAATCTATTAAATGGTTCGCCATTAATTATTAGTGCGGCAGCTTTGGGGATTGAAAACACCCAGAAACTAGATGAGAAATGAGATTTTAAGAACGAACCTAAGCGTATATTAAATAAAAGACCATTTAAACAAACTATATGATGCCAAAACACCTTTTAAGTATTTTAACCCTTTGTTTCGCGTTAATAACCTTTCAGTGCGAAGGTGATGATGCAAATAAAACTCAAGAAGTAGAACAAGCCGAACTTAAAAGTTTAAAATCTAAAATTGAAACTTTGATAAACACATCGATATGTGATAAGTCTACCACTTGTAAATATATTGCATTTGGTAGTAAACCCTGTGGAGGACCGTGGCGTTACTTGTTATATACGACTTCTATTGACGAAGAAAAACTAAAAACTTTAATTGAACTATACAATACTAAAGAGGCTGCTTTTAATACAAAGTGGGGGATTGTTTCAGATTGTGCGTTTCTAGAACCTCCTGTAAACATAACCTGCGAAAATAACATTTGTGTTCCTAGTTATTGAATGCTTGTTTTTGTTATTTTTGAGGTATGATGAAATTTTTGTCCTACCCTTTATCGGCAGTTTATATACTATGTTTTGGTATTACTATTTTGGTGTTTCACCCCATACAGTGGATTTGCTTTAATCTATTTGGCTATCAGGCACATAAGAAATGTGTAGATATCATGAACTTGTGCCTGATGCGATGTTTGCATATTATAGGAACGCGTTTTTCATATTTTAACCCTTATGAAATTCCACCTGATCGACCTGTAATTATTGTTTCTAACCATCAAAGTATGAATGATATTTCGCCTATGCATTGGTTTATGCGAAGGTATCACCCTAAATTTATCAGTAAAATTGAATTGGGAAAAGGTATTCCCAGTGTATCCTACAACTTAACCCATGGTGGGTCTGTTTTGATTGATAGAAAGAACCCGCGTCAAGCTATTCCGGCACTTATTAAGTTTGGGGAGTATATTGAAAAAAACAAGCATGCTGCTGTTATTTTTCCAGAAGGTACGCGAAGTCAGGATGGCACGCCTAAACCTTTTCAAACAAAAGGCTTGGAGGTATTGTTTAAAAAAATACCATCGGCGATAGTGCTGCCCTTAACAATAAACAATTCATGGAAAACTTTAAAATATGGTAAATTCCCCATGGGATTAGGGGCACATATTACATTTACTGTTCACAAACCAGTAAAAATAGATACCTTTGCAAATACCGAAGTGCTTATCCATCATATTGAAGCTACTATAAAAAAACATATAAACCCTTAAAAAAAATATTATGTCTTTAAAGAATGTTAGGTTAGAGGTTATGAAGTTTTTAGAGAAAGACGTAGAAACTTTAATCGAAAAATATTTAATAGAACCAGAAAAAATATGGCAACCCACAGATTTTTTGCCAAACCCTGATAGTGATCAATTTTATAATCAAATTGAAGAAATAAGAGAGCTTTCAAAAGAATTACCTTATGATTTTTGGGTGGTTTTAGTGGGCGATATGATTACCGAGGAAGCTTTGCCAACTTACGAATCTTGGTTAATGGACGTAGAAGGCGTGGATCAAGTTAACGGCCAAAACGGTTGGTCTAAATGGGTAAGGCAATGGACGGCAGAGGAAAATAGGCATGGCGATGTACTTAATAAATACCTATACCTCTCCGGTCGTGTAAACATGCGCGAAATAGAGGTTACTACTCAGCATTTAATTGCAGATGGATTTGATATCGGTACAGATAGAGATCCTTATAAAAACTTTGTTTACACCAGTTTTCAAGAGCTGGCGACTTATATCTCTCATAATCGTGTTGCTAAAATAGCAAGAAAGACCGGAAACAAACAATTAGGGAAGATGTGCCAGATTATTTCTGGTGATGAAATGAGACATCATCATGCATATTCCGATTTTGTAGACCGTATTTTTAAAGTGGATCCTAGCCAGATGATGATGGCATTCCATTATATGATGAAGCAAAAAATAACAATGCCAGCACATTTTTTAAGAGAATCTGGCGATAAGATAGGAACTGCTTTTGAAGAGTTTTCAAATACTGCACAGCGAATTGGAGTATATACCTCTAAAGACTATGTGGATATCTTGCAAAAATTAATTGACCGTTGGGAAATTGATAAAATAACAAACCTTGATGATGAAGCAGAGAAAGCACGTGATTATTTAATGAAGTTGCCATCCAGAATGTTGCGTTTGGCAGATCGCATTAAAATTCCAGAAAACTCTTATCAATTTAAATGGGTAAATCCAGCAATTGTAAAATAAACAAGAACCTATTAAATTTGTAAATTAATTCCTTTCTACTAAGAAAGGAATTTTTTATTTTTAATGCAGCATGAGCCAAGACGAAATAATTAGTGAAACAAAAAAGTTTGTACAGCAAGCCCTTGTGAATGCTGAAGGTGGCCATGATTGGTTTCATACAGAGCGTGTTTATAAAAATGCTTTACTTATTTCAGAAAAAGAAAATGTAGATGTGTTTGTGGTGGCATTGGGTGCTTTGTTGCACGACATTGCCGATAGTAAGTTTCATCACGGCGACGAAACTATTGGTCCTAAAAAAGCTTATAAATTTTTATCCCATTTAAATGTTGATCGGGAGGTTATCGAGCATGTTATAAATATTATTGCGCATGTTTCCTTTAAAGGCGGGCATGAGGTTTTGAAATACCATTCTGCAGAGCTGGACGTTATCCAAGATGCCGATAGATTAGATGCTATGGGAGCTATTGGTATTGCACGTACTTTTAATTATGGTGGTTTTAAAAACAGACCGCTCTATAATCCTGCTATAAAGGTTAATCTTAATATGACTAAAGCTGAGTATAAGGCGTCTACAGCACCAACCATTAATCATTTTTACGAAAAGCTTCTGCTCTTAAAGAACAAGATGAACACGGATACAGCGAAACAAATCGCTGTAAAAAGGCACGAATTTATGGAGCAATTTCTAGATCGATTTTATAAAGAGTGGAACGGCATGATTTAAACGCTTATTAAGTGCTCTAGTAATTCCAAATTATAAGGATTATTGAATAATCATTTTTATTTCTTTTCTATAATTGGACGCACTTTTTCCTGTAATTTCATTAAACTGCTTATTGAAATGGGAGAAGTTATTAAAACCACACTCAAAGCATATATCGGCAATACTCATTTGGCTTTCATTTAATAACTTAGTGGCATGTACAACACGATACTCATTTACCAGCTGTGTAAAGGTTTTTCCTGTAGCTTTTTTAAAGTATCTACAAAAAGCAGGAATGGTCATGCTTACTTCGTTTGCAATTTCATCTAAAGTAATGTGTTTTTGAAAATTTTTATTTACATATTTAAATACAACAGCAATTTTGGCGCTGTCTTGTGCTTCTGCTTCAAAAGCAAATCCGTCCGCATTTAATAAAGAGTAATCGTCTGTTAATGCTAAATGATTAAGGATTTCTAAAAACTTTATAACGCGCTCTAAGCCTTCATAGCTTAGTAATTTATCAATTTTAGGGCCTATAACAGCCTTGGTTTCCATTTTAAACCGTATTCCTTTCTTGGCACGATCAAATAAAGCAACCACATTTGTCATCTCGGGGATACTAATAAAATCGTTTCCTAAAAAATCAGCTTTAAACTGTACGGTGGTTTCAGAGCCATTGGCCGTAAGTCGATCTGTAAAACCATTATGCGGCAAGTTCGATCCTATTAAGATGAGCTGGCTATTGTTAAAATAGGATAAATGGTTTCCAATATGGGTTTTCCCTTGTCCTTTATTTATATATATAAGTTCAAGTTCGGGGTGAAAATGCCAATAGGCGCCACTTCTGTCAACACTTTCAATATGTTGTTTTACTATTATAGAACTTCCAAAAGTTGGACTTAACTTTCTTAAAGTAGGCTTCTTGTTCTTCATTACTTACAAAATTTAAATACAAAATTACAGATTATTATTCATACTTTGTGTATTTAATTACCTTAAACGTGTGCTATTTTAACTTAACATCTATTTAACATCTATTTAACAGGTAAGATAGCATATAAAGTAGCCAAATTAGATGTTTTTTAAGGAGGTAATCGGTTATACATTTGCACCGTTGAATGTTAATACATACAAAATTATGAAAACAATTAAAACAATTATGGTAATGGTAGTCTTAATGACTGCTTCGATGAGTTATGCAAATGAGCCTTCTGCGTTATTAGTTAAAAAAGGAAATAAAGAAACTGCTTTAGTTATAGAAAATGTAGTAAAAGGTGAATTTGTATCTATTAAAGATGATTTAGGTTTTGCTCTTTATAATGAAGTTATCATGAGCACTGGTAATTACAGTAAAGATTTTGATCTGGCAGAGCTTCCTAATGGAGACTATTTCTTTGAGCTATATGGCTACAATAAGATAGAAATTATTCCTTTTTCTGTAAATAAAAACAATGTTGTTTTTGATAAAGAAAAGGAATCTATAATTCATATGCCTGCAACAGCATTGGAGAATAATGTATTGTCTATTTCAAAAATTTCAAAAAATCTAGAACCCCTTAAAATAGAACTTTTTTATGAAGGCGCATCTGGTGTTTATGAATTGATAAATTCTGAAATAATAAAAGACGCTAATCCTGCTGAAAGGGTTTATGAATTATCGGAACTTCAAAAAGGACAATATAAAATAATCTATACCATATCAGGTAGAGTATTTGTAAAGCACATTAACTTTTAGTTAATATCATTTAGTTTAGTTTAGTTTAGTTTAGTTTGTAAAAGTGGGCTGTGGTGGCCCACTTTTTTTGTTTCTATATTATTCCGTTTTTTGAAATAATAAATTTTTGTGATCTATATTGTTTATACATGGTTTGGTAATCGTAGGGTCTATATTGTTAATTTTAAAGATAATTGGAATATATGAAAGATGTAAACGTTACCGTTATTTTTTTAAATAACCAGGTCACTTAGCATCGCCATTTGAGTTATATCCGCTTAAGGTGTTTATATTTTTAAAGTAAAAAAAAGCTGCGGTATTTATTACTTTAATAGAGCATAATTTATGTTATCCCATAAAATAGATGCTAACTGTACGAAGGTTAAGTCTTATCACTTTTTTATTCTCAAACAAAAAACACCTCTTTAATAAATGCTATTTAAATGGCTAAAAAATATGTTTTAAATTAACCTAAATTTGATGTAAAATTAACAGATAAAATAGCATATAAATCCATCAATATCAATGTTTTATGAGGTGGTATTCTGTTCTATATTTGCAGTGTTGAACATTAAAAAAAACAACTTATGAAAAATGTAATTAAGTACTCAAAGAAAGGAATCTTGATGGTAACATTGCTAGCTACCTTGTTAAGTTCTGCGCATGAAGTTTCATTATTTACTATTAAAAATGAAGCTGAAAAAATCTCACTGACTTTAAATGTAAAGAAGGGGAATTTATTATCAATTAAGGATGATAACGGTATTGTTTTATATAAAGAGCACATTCAAAAGGAAGGTGTGTACACTAAAGGGTTTGATTTAACATCTCTTCCAAATGGTTCTTATATTTTTGAATTAGATAAGGATATGGAAATCAGTATTATTCCTTTTTCCGTAAACGCTAGTCTTGTTTCTTTTAAAAAAGAAGAAGAAAAAACCATTTTTAAACCTTTTGTTAGAATTAAGGACGATATAGTGTATGTTACCCAATTAACGGTAAATAAAGCGCCTTTAAAAATAGATATGTTCTTTGCGGAAGGGAATGATTTTGAACTGGTATATTCTGAAAACATAGAAAACATCCAAGATATAAAAAAAGTATTCAAACTGAGTAGATTGAATGAGGGGCGTTATAAATTAGTACTTCATTCAGAAGGTAGGGAATATGAGAAAATAATTCAATAAATCCCAATATTACTTTATAAAAAAAGTGGGCTATAATAGCTCATTTTTTTTGTTTTATTTTTAGTGATATTTTTCTATAGAGCGCGACAAATATAAAATTAAAACAATTTTAATTGTCCATTTTTATACGGCTCGTGCAGATCACAGTTTAATTTAGGCATTTTTTTATCTTTAAAATACTTTTGTTTCCCCAAGTTTATAAGGATATTAATGTGTTCTGCAATTTTCCCTTCGCCGTGAATTCGGGTTTCATAACGACTATCATTTAAGTTCCCGCCATGGCAATCTTCAATCTGGTGTAATACTTTATCTGCGCGGTCTGGCATCGTTTTACGAATCCAATCTGTGAAAATTTCACCTATTGCCCCATTTAGCCTTACAATGGTGTGTGTAATGCCTAAAGCACCATGTTCTGAAGCTGCTTTGGCTAATGGTAAAATTTCATGACTGTTTATGGAGGGAATAATAGGAGCTAGCATGACATTAACAGGAATACCATGCTCACTTAATACCTTTACAGTGTTAAGCCGTTTCTTTATTGAGGTGGTTCTAGGTTCTAAAATGTGTTTAATATCTTCTGATAATGTTGTTATAGACATATTTACTCCAATTAAATGGTCTTCAGAAAGTTTTTTTAAGAGGTCTAGATCGCGAAGAATCAAGGCGTTTTTGGTGATGATGGATACAGGATGTTTATATTTTAAAAACACCTCCAAGCATTGTCGTGTAATTTCAAACTGCCTTTCGGCGGGTTGATAACAATCTGTATTTCCAGACATTACAATAGGATGAGGTTTCCAGTTTTTTTTCTTTAATACGTTTTCTAAAAGTTTTGGAGCTTCTTTTTTTACCATAATACGACGCTCGAAATCTAACCCAGCACCATAGCCCCAAAACTCATGTGAGTTTCGAGCATAACAATACACACAACCATGTTCACAACCTTGATAGGGATTCATGGAATACGACATGCCTACATCTGGACTTTCAACTTTGTTTACAATGGTTTTTGGAAATACCGGTAAATATTGAGTTTTGTTGTTATCGGTTTCTTCTCTTTCTTTATGGCAATACTCTAAAAAATCATCACGCATGTTATGACTTATTTCGGAAAAGCGATTGGGAACATGAAGCTGTGCGCCACGTCCTTTTGTATTAAATTTTGGATTCATTTTTATAAACTATAAAGATTTAAAGAGTTGGTGGGTCTTTAAAATTAATTATAAATTTTATTTTAGCAAGTTAAAGAATGAGGGGTTTATTAACAAAATATAATGGAGATGGGTATGGTATGTGGTATGAGAATGATATTGTAGCATAATGTTTAATAGGTGTCGTATATAAAACAATAAAGTGGATATGGAAGCGTATAAAATTATATTTGAATATAATATGACTAAAAACTGAAGATGGAACTGATAATTGATCCAGTGGTTAAGACTGTTTTTGAGCAATACCCAGAACCTGTTAGAGCGCAACTATTAAAAGTAAGACTCTTGGTTTTAAATACAGCATCAGAAATTAAGGGTCTTGATAAACTCCAAGAAACGTTGAAGTGGGGAGAACCCAGTTATTTAACTAAACATGGAAGTACTCTTAGAATGGGCTGGAAAGAGAAACATCCCAGCCAGTTTGCCGTTTATTTTAAATGTACATCCAAATTAGTAGAGACTTTTAAGGTTATTTATGGTGATAAATTCATTTTTGAAGGAACACGAGCGATTATATTTAAACTTCATGACGATATTCCTGAAAAAGAATTAAAACACTGCATCTGCTTAGCTTTAACCTATCATAAGATAAAACACCTTCCCTTATTGGGAGCTTAAATAACGTCGCGGGTTTTATGTATGAAATGGGGACTGTTTAAGACGATTACCATCCATCTTAAAACCGCTTTATTCTCCTGGGAAATTTGCTTTACGTTTTTGTAAAAAAGCCCTAGTGCCTTCCTTAAAATCTTCTGTTCCAAAACAGCTCCCGAAGGCTTCAATCTCAACTTCAAATCCGTTTTCACCATCTTTAAAATTGGCATTTATAGCTTTAATGGCAGATGCAATGGCTATTGAGGAGTTGTTGGAGATCTTAGCTGCTATTTTTTCGCAAAGGGGTAATAGGTCGTCTGCCGTTGTCACGTGATTGACTAAGCCATAATTCAAAGCTTGGTTGGCATCAATCATTTTTGCTGTCATAATCAATTCCATGGCGCGCCCTTTACCAATGAGCTGAGGTAAGCGCTGTGTGCCGCCATAGCCAGGGATAAGGCCTAAAGATACTTCAGGCAGCCCCATTTTTGCAGTGTCGCTGGCTACTCTAAAGTGGCATGCCATGGCCAATTCTAAACCGCCGCCCAATGCAAAACCGTTTACCGCTGCTATCACAGGTTTTGGTAAGTTTTCAATATAATCGAATAATATACGATGGCCTTTAGCGGCTAGTTTTGTTCCGTCATTCACATTATAATCTGCAAACTCACTAATATCTGCACCCGCCACAAAGGCCTTCTCTCCGCTGCCCGTAATAAGGATTACTTTGGTTTTTTTATGGGTATTAGCAATCGTTAGTGCTTCGTATAACTCTTGTATGGTCTCTCTATTTAGAGCATTGAGCTTAGTGGGACGGTTAACCGTTATAGTTGTAATACCATTTTTAAAGCTGGATAAAATATTAGTATATGCCATAATATAAATTATAAATAGGGGTTTGTTAAACACAATCCGTTCGATAATGTTTTAAATAAGCTACAGCATTAAATTTAAGAAATTTATGCTACAAGGAATGCCTAAAAATATTAAAAAAGACTAAAACCCTAAAATAAGTTTGGCTATTAAAAAGTACGTTAAAATGCCAAACACATCATTGCTAGTGGTAATAAATGGACCTGTAGCTACAGCGGGGTCGATACCTCGCTTATCTAAAAATATGGGTATAAAGGTGCCTATTGTTGCGGCCATTATAATAACAGCTATAAGGGCCAAACATATCGTTAAAGATTCGTAATAAGTGGTTTTAAATATAAAATGGCTAATTAAAAGAACAATAAAAGCTATGGCTAACCCGTTTACTAGCCCTAACAAAAATTCTTTAAAAAGCCGTTGTAGTATTTTCCCATCTATGGTATCGTTAGCAAGTCCTTGTACTACAATAGCAGAAGATTGAACACCTACATTACCTGCGGTGGCTTGTATTAAAGGAATAAAAAGCATAAGTTCTGGGTATTTTACCATGGCATCGCTAAAGCCGTTTATTATGCTTGCCGCACCAATACCTCCAAACATCCCAATTAATAGCCAAGGTAAACGTGCTTTTGTGAGTTCGAAAATGCTATCATCTGCTTCTACATCACTTGTAATACCTGCTGCCAATTGGTAATCTTTTTCAGCTTCTTCCTTCATAACATCTACAATATCATCTATCGTAATTCTGCCTAAAAGTTTTTGATTATCGTCTATAACAGGTATGGCTTCTAGATCGTATTTTTGCATCACCCTAACAACATCGATGGCGTCGTCATGTACGTTTACGCTATCGACGCTAGTGATATAAATGTCGGAGATTTTTTGGTCGCTTTTGGCAACAATAAGATCTTTTAAAGACAAGCGTCCAATTAATTTGTTTTGTTTGTTAACTACGTATATGGAATGGACGCGAGTTACATCTTTGGCCTGTACTCTAATGCGGCGTAAGCAACCTCCAACCGTCCAGGTTTCATAAACCTTTACCAGTTCTTTTGCCATAAGTCCACCCGCAGTATCTTCATGGTAAGCTAATAATTCCTTAATTTCGGCTTTATGCTCCTCATCTTGTATGTTCGAGATGACTTCAAGTTGGCGCTCTTCTGGCAACTCTGCAATAATATCGGCGGCGTCATCCGTATCCAGTTCTTGTATTTCTTCAGCAATTTCTTTTGCTGAAAGATTTCTTAATACTTTTTCCCTATTATCTTCATTAAGCTCCATCAATATGTCTGATGTCGTTTCAGAATCTAAAAGCTTGATTACATACATGGCTTCATCCAGATTTAATTCATCTAGAATTTCAGCAATATCGGCATAATGAAAATCGGCTAATAGTTGGTTAAGTCCATCATCATCATTAATTTTGATAAGGTTTTCAACTTGTTTAACAAGATCGTCGGTGAGTTCGAATTGTATGTTCTCTATATCTTCAGCCAAAGTGGGAGTGGTTATATGTTGTTTTGGATTAATAAAGTGAGTGCGATAAAGTCTTGGACACTCAATTGTTCTGGACGTTTGCCAAAGATACTATCTTCTCTTATAACATCGTTTAAATGGAATGTTTTTAAACTATTGCGAAGGGTTTTTCTACGTTGCTGGAAGGCCGCCTTAACTACTTTAAAAAGCAATTGCTCATCGCATGGCAAACTGTAATTTTCTTTTCTACTAAGCCTTAATACTCCAGATTCTACTTTTGGTGGCGGAGTAAAAACCGATGGAGGGACGGTAAACAGGTATTCGGCATCGTAAAAGGCTTGTGTTAAAACGGATAAAATTCCATAAACTTTGCTGCCTTCTTTAGAACAAATACGCTCTGCAACCTCTTTCTGGAACATGCCAGAGAATTCAGGAATCTGATCCCGCATTTCTAAGGTTTTAAATACGATTTGAGTAGAAATATTGTAAGGAAAATTACCTATAATAGCAAATGGTTCTCCTTTAAAAACAGTATTTATATCGAACTTTAAAAAGTCTTTTTCAATAATTCTTGGTGCAAGATTAAGGTAGTTGGCCTTTAAGTATGCTACAGATTCGGGATCTATTTCAATAGCATAGGTCGTAATATTCTTTTTAAGCAAATACTTGGTAAGCACCCCCATACCTGGCCCAATTTCCAAAATGTTTTTATAGTCTTTTAGCTGGAGTGTATCTGCAATGCTTTGGGCTACACTTTCGTCGTTTAAAAAGTGTTGACCTAAGTATTTCTTTGCTTTTACTGTCATAAAACGTTACTATTTAATTAATAAACCTTGGAGAAACCTGTATTGGACGTATCTGGGAAGATTGGTTTAACAATCAAAGATACAAAAGCGCATGCTTTTGGTATCATGTTAGACTTTCAAAATAAAAAATATTTTTTTTTAAGCTTAAAAGGCAATATCATGCTCTATTAAAAAGAGCTTTATCTTTAGTCTTGAGAGCTTATTTGAAATTAACCGTATACTCGTCAATAATCTGAAGCTCAGTTCTAAAAGTCAGCATTTTATCAGAAAACTTCTTCAGTGCTTCGCTTCGATGTTTTGGAGCGTCTTCTTTATAATAAGCGTCTAGGGCTTCACGAGAATAAGAGCGGTATTGGATGGAGTATGTTACACTGCCCATATCTTCTTCAACTAGAACTTTAGTAAGCGTGGCTTTTTCAAATTTACCAGAAGATAATACCATGGGGATGTGTTCTTTAATCCAGATCAACCACTCTTGATGTATGGAGGCGTCTATATTTGCGGTTTCATTATAAATATACATGTGTTTCATAAGTTTGTAAAGATTTTTTCGTCCATTTTTTGTTTCACTTCAACCTGGGTAGGGCCAAAATCACTTCTGTTAAAAGACAATAGAATAGAACCCATTTGTTGGTAATGGTCCCAAGGTCTTACAAATGCAGGCTCAACATCATTAAAGTTTTTAAAATAAGCCCATTGTTTAACAAGATGGTCCTCTTGGTCTATATAAATTAAATATTTATTGTGGGGGGTTACACCAACGCTTTCAAATGTCATTTGCAAAACATCGGCTTTATTAGCATTAGGCAAAACAGTTGTTTTTAGATAGCTTAGCGTTACGCCGGGGTCTTGTAATTTCCAAGGCATAACTAACCAATAGGAATCGTTGATCCACCAATTTTTACCTTGCGTAAGGAGCTTCTTTTGTTTTTCTTTATCTAAAACCAATACGTTATTTTCATAAACACGTCCTGTTAATGTGTTTATGTTCACTAAAATCACAAGTTTGTTCTCGGGGCTTTCAACCCTCACATCGCCAGTCCATTTATCCCAATATAGCGTGCGTTTTGCAAAATCCCACTTGATAAAACGGGTGTTGTTATAATGTTCTTTCCCTCCCATGGCGTCCATTACTTTTTCGGCAATGGCGTTTGCTTTTTCAGTGCTGGACTGTGCGTTCATAACTATAGGAATTAATATTATAATTAATAATGCCACAGCGTTTATGGGTTTTGAATAACGGCTCATAGTATATGACGTTTTAGTTGGTTGCGAAAATAGTTATTTTATCATGTAACACCCCTTATTTGTTTTGGCTTTAACAGTGAAAGGTTGGTTTTGTTAAGTTTTTAGGAGCATGCTTTAGGGGGTTTTTTTTGAAGCTGGACTTACTCCATTCTTTTTATGTTCATAACACCAAACACCTGAGATGACTGAAAATAAAAAAAAACAAGAAATAAAAATGGTTCAGTTTCTAAAACGCTTATTTTTGCAACTTATATCCATTTTTATTTTGAAATGAAAAAAGACATAATAATACCAGAAGTTGAAGATGTTTACGTGGCAATCGTTTTGGAACACAATAGCATTTATAAAACTGATGACTGGAATGCTTATATTATTAATGATAAGAATGTGGATTTAGATGTTGTGCTTATTGTAACGAGCGGCTATTCTAAAGATAAAATTACCGCTACATTTAGAAAACAGCTAGATAAACTTCCTGCCAAGAGCTACGCTAAAATAGAATTGATGCAGGAAGATTTATTTGCGCTTAACAACACTTTTAAAGTGTCTTTTTTTGAAGGTAACAAAATGTTCGACAAAACATTTCTTTTTAGAAAAAACACAGTTAATATAAAAGCCTTGCGGCCTATACCGCTAATGGACGTAAAAGGTGTATTGGTAAAATAAATGTGTAAATAATTTAAAAAACAGTTCAAAAAAATTATATTTATCTTTAATAAAGAGCAATATCGTTTTTTTGTGTGTGTGATACTTTTTAAAGGCTCCATAGTTCAAGGGATAGAACAAAAGTTTCCTAAACTTTAGATCCAGGTTCGAATCCTGGTGGAGTCACTATTATATCAAATATATCAAAGACTAGCTTTTGCTGCTTCGACCACTTTTTTAGAATTCCCGATAAATATGGCATCATCCATTATAATTACAGGACGACTTAAAAAGGTATAATGTTCTAAGATATAATGTTTGTAGTCGTGTTCTTCAAGCGTCCGGTTCTTTAAATCCATGTCTTTATAAAGTTTGGCGCGCTTGCTAAAAAGAGCTTCATAGCTTCCTGCCATTTGAGCCATTTGCTCGAGCTGTTCCGTGCTTATAGGTTCTGTTTTAATATCCTGTAAGATAAATTCTGACAGGAGATTCAGTTCTTTTAAAATTCGAACACAGGTACTGCACGTTTTTAAATAGTATACTTTTTTCATAGGGTATTATGTTTTTAATTTTTATATGATATAAATGGCGCTAGCGCGTAAAATCTAAAGATATTTAACACCAAAATAAAATAATTATAACATTAAGAACTATATTTAGCGAAAAATTAATAAACATGAAGTTTACATTCCAAGTTTTAAATAATTTAAGGACTATTTTAAGTACTATTGTAGATAATCATTCTTTAGAAGAGCTTAATGCAGTACCCGAAGGGTTTAATAACAATATTATCTGGAATATTGGGCATGTTGTGGTTGTAGAGCAACTGTTAATTTATAAAATGTCTGGATTAGAACCAAGCATTCCTAATGATATAATAAATAAATATAAAAAAGACACCAAGCCAGAAGGTCTTATTGATCAGCATGAAGTAAACATCATTCAAGATTTATTGGTTTCCACTTTAAACCAAACGAAAACAGATTACGATAATGGTGTTTTTAAAGATTATAACGCTTATACCGTTTCGACAACGGGAAATACGTTAACTTCTTTTAACGAAGCGTTACAATTTGTATTGCTACATGACGGCATTCATTATGGTTACATTTTAGCGTTATTAAAGGCTATTAAAATTTAAAAGTCCTTCAAGCTCATCAAATGGGATTGCAAATTGAATGATTCCAGTAGAGTAAGGCGCCACCTCGTATGCGTTGTAAAGCATTACAAAACCTTCTTTGCTGTACCCCATATTAGCGGGTAGTTCTAGGCTGTCGTTATCTGTAAAAACATCTTTATCTTTTGTGGCGTTTTGAAAATGGCTTTTTAAAACGGTTTTAAATGTTTCTTTGTCCTTTATTAATGTGGAATTTTCTAAAGGCTCACCAGTTTCGCCGTCAAAATTTAACACAACGATATTAAGGATCCCATGTGCGCCACCAGTATTAACATAGGAGGTAATGGCTATACTGATTATTTCAGGAGATTGATACATCACATCACCATCCACTTGCGCTTCCCAAGCTTGTGCAGTTTCTGGAAAATCCGATTGGAAGGCATTATATTCGTCATTAAAAGCGATAATGCTTTCTTCTATGGATGTAGAGTTGATAACATCTGGCTCTCCAAGATGTAAGGATGTAATAACCGTTTTATTAATTTCTGCATTTATGTTTTTGGACACAACATTGCTATTATTGGCTTTAGGGATATTAACTTGAACAATAGTATTGTTTGGTGTCGTAATCTCAGTTTCAGAGAATGAAAGATTCGTTTCATTTTTACAACTGTTTAAGAGTAAAAACAAACATATAACTATATAATAAGGACGTTTAGACATAGCTTTTAAGGGATATATGCCAAAGGTAAATATTGGGAATTGCAAAAATGATATAAAAGAAGATATTTTTAATCCAAATAATAAATATAGCCAATATTTAGCCAAAGTAGCCAGTCGTTATGTTTATTGTAATCGAGATTATGATTAAGTCCATCCACCCAATCGCTAAAATAATATTGCCATCTTAAATCTAACATCAAATCTGAAAGCTTGTCGAGCTTGTACCTTACACCAACACTTGAGACAATAGACCATGTGCTGCCTGGAGAAGCATCGATGGAGCCCGGAGCCCATTCAGAATAAAAATTACTAGGCTCGGTTACGTTTCCGGTTAAAAGCGGATTGGGGTTTTCGTAAGTAGTACTTACTTGGGGTGTATAGGACGTAAAATGAACACCAAAGCTCGTAAAGGGAGCGAATTTCGGACTAAAAGACTGGAATGCTTTAATGCTTAAAGGGTAAAACTCTAATTGTGTGCCAATATCTAAATTATGGGCTACTCCCTTATGACCTCTCAATTGATTGGCCTGTGATGATGTTTTACTAGGATCCACCCATTTTCCTAAGTGCTCTAAATGGGTCTTATTCCAAGATATCTCGTTTCTTATTTGAAAATGGTCTCTAAAATAAGAGTCAGATTTAAAGAAGTTATAATGGCGCCTATAGGAAAAATCTAAATAATGTACAAAACCAATTCCAAACCCCGAATTACCAAAATTGGTTTCTCCGTCTGAACGTTTTCCAAAATCGGATTTGAATTGAACAGGGCCCGCAATAACACCTATTTGATGGGAGAAGCCTAATTGTGAGAAACTTGTTTGACTAACTAGTAAGGTGCAAACAAAAAAGGCAAAATGTTTCCAGTTAGGCATATTTATGGTTTTTTGTTGAGGCAATTACCCGACAAATATATTAAAACAGAGTTAACAAACAAATATTTGTACACGTGTATATCAAAGTTAAAAAAAATAAATTGAAATGAATTTACAAAAAAATGCATTATAATTTTTAAAGGTGTATTATATTTGTTCCTCGTAAAACATAAACAATTAGTTACAATAGAATAAATTAAACCCTTTTAATACGGCTAAGGTCGTTTTAAAAACAATATAAAACTTGTTTTACTTGTAACCTGTTAAGAATTAAATTTAAGTACATGAAAAACATCGTTGAAGGATTTTTAGAACTTGTAAAACAGAGAAATGACCATGAACCAGAATTTTTACAAGCTGTAGAGGAAGTAGCAGAAAATGTGATTCCTTATATTGTGGAGAATGAAAATTATTTTGGTAAAAACCTTTTGTTAAGAATGGTAGAGCCAGAGCGTGTTGTGATTTTTAGAGTGTGCTGGGTTGACGATGAAGGTGAAATACAAGTAAATAGAGGCTATAGAATTCAGATGAATTCCGCAATAGGTCCATACAAAGGCGGTTTGCGTTTTCACCCATCGGTCAATTTAAGTATTTTAAAATTCTTGGCCTTTGAGCAAGTGTTTAAAAATAGCTTAACCTCATTGCCTATGGGCGGAGGAAAAGGCGGTAGTGATTTTGATCCGAAAGGAAAAAGTGATGGTGAGATTATGCGTTTCTGTCAATCTTTTATGGGAGAACTATTCAGGCATATTGGCCCTAATACAGACGTTCCTGCCGGTGATATAGGTGTAGGGGCTAGAGAGATTGGATTCATGATGGGCATGTATAAAAAACTAAGAAACGAATTTACTGGTGTTCTAACAGGAAAAGGCTTGTCTTATGGAGGGTCGCTTATAAGGCCTGAAGCTACAGGATACGGTACTGTTTATTTTGCACAAAAAATGCTTGAAACTAGAAAAGATACGGTAGCAGGAAAAACAGTAGTTATTTCTGGATCTGGAAATGTTGCTCAATACGCTGTAGAAAAAGCATTACACCTAGGGGCTAAAGTGTTAACACTTTCCGATTCTTCAGGATATATTTATGATGCAGATGGTATAGATGAAGAAAAGCTGGTTTTCGTAATGAAATTGAAAAATGAAAAACGTGGACGAATCAGTGAGTATGTTGAAGCTTATCCAAAAGCTACTTTTGTGGCAGGTAAAACCCCTTGGGAAATTAAATGCGATATTGCATTGCCATGTGCCACACAGAACGAAGTTAATGAAGAGGATGCTATTATGCTTTTAAATAATGGTTGTATCTGTGTTAGCGAAGGGGCAAACATGCCTTCTACTTTAAAAGCTGTAGAAGCTTTCCAGAAAGCAAGAATATTGTATGCGCCAGGTAAAGCATCAAATGCGGGAGGCGTTGCTGTTTCTGGTTTAGAAATGACGCAAAACTCATTAAGATACCAATGGACACGAGATGAGGTAGATAACAGACTTAAGGTTATCATGACAGACATACACAAGTCCTGTTTAGAATATGGAACTTGTGATGATGGTTATATCGATTACGTTAAAGGCGCTAATATTGCTGGATTCGTAAAAGTTGCAGATGCCATGCTTGCTCAAGGTGTTGTTTAAAAAATAATCTATATATTTAATAATTATAAGCTTCTTAGTTCAACTAAGAAGCTTTTTTTGTTTAAATATATGATTTTCACGCAAAACTCGTTGGATATAAATATATTTGAATATTGAAAAGAAGGGATATGTTTAGAAGCGTACTGTTATCAATTGTTTTTCTTTGGCCGCTCATGCAATTTGGTCAAGATTTTTCTGCGCTATGGAAAGGTCATTTCTCTTACAATACTATTAAAGATGTTGTAGAAGGACATGATAAAATATATGCCGCATCAGATAATGCTATTTTTAGCTATGATTTGAAAACTCATGCTATTGAAGAGCTTAATACCATAAATGGATTATCGGGAGAAAGTATATCCACGATTTATTATAGCGAACCTTTTCAGTTATTACTGATTGGATACGAAAGCGGACTTATAGAAATGGTGTTTGATCATGACAGTGCTGTACTTACCATTGTAGATATTATTGATAAAACAAATATCTCCCCAACAAATAAGCGTATCAATCATTTCAATGCATTTGGTAATGTGGTCTATATCGCTACAAACTATGGAATTTCCGTTTATAATATGGAACGTCTGGAGTTTGTAGACACGTATCTAATTGGAAATAACGGCGACGAAATTAAAGTAAATCAAACCGCTATTATTGGAGAGTATATTTATGCAGCTTGTTCCAATGGCAATGGGATACGTAAAGCGTTGGTGTCCAGTAGTGCCTTAGCCGACTTTCAAAACTGGCAGACAATCGTTTCAGGAAGCTTTATTGGTGTTCAAAATATAGAAAATAATCTATTCGGTTTACGAACGGACAGGACTATGTTTAAAATAATAAACGATGTTTTAAATCCTTTGTTTCAATATAATGTGCTTCCTAAGGCCATAACGTCGAATGGCACTAACTTAATAGTAACTACAGCAAATAATGTGTTTGTTTATGATAGTGCCTTTAATATGGTGTCTCAAATAGATGTTAGTGACGCCTTTTTAACATCTTATACCGCTGCAGCCATAGGGGGGGATCATATCTATGTTGGAACTTCTAAATTTGGACTATTAAAAACAGCTCTATCGAGCCCTATTTTGTTTGAAGAACTACACCCAGAGGGGCCATTACTAAATGTTCCCTTTTCTCTAAAAGCGGGGGCCAATGATTTATGGGTTACTTTTGGGGAGTATAATCTATTTTTTAATTCTTACCCATTAAATAATCGAGGCATTAGCCATTTAAAAGGTACAACATGGATTAATACGCCTTATAGCGAGGTCTTTAATGCTAAAAATTTAAATGCAATCTCTGTAAATCCATTTAATAATGATCACGTTTTTATTAGCTCTTTCTATAGTGGTCTATTAGAAGTTAAACAAGACGTTCCTAGTATTTTGTATAACCAAGATAATAGCGGCCTAGAATCTTTAGTACTGCCAACTGATCCTAATTATATAGATGTAAGGGTTGGAGCTTCTGCTTTTGATGAGAATGGAGTGCTTTGGTCAATGACCAGTCTTATAGATAAGCCACTGAAATCATTTAATCTTAGCAATAACCAATGGAAATCTTATGATTTTACAGACGTAATTCCTAAAGAATATGGCAGTAATTTAGGTTTTTCCGATTTAGTTATAGGACGGGATGGTACAAAATGGACAGGAAGTTATAAATATGGCGTTATAGGTTTTAAAGAAAACGGAGCAAACCCATTATTAAAAAATATTAAAAAAGAAGAAGAAAATATGCCCACAGAATATGTGACAGCTTTGGCTTTAGATAAAAGAGATCAATTGTGGATTGGTACTTTTAAAGGTTTGAGAGTGTTATATAATACAGCTAATTTTTTTACAGATAATAATGCCAAAGTTGATGAAATTATTATACTGGAGGATGGTATTGCTAAAGAGTTGTTGTTCCAGCAGTTTATATCAGATATTGAAGTGGATGGTTCTAATAATAAATGGGTTGCTACTATTGGTACAGGTTTGTTTTACCTCTCTTCTGATGGACAGAAAACCATTTACCATTTTACCACTAAAAACTCCCCCTTACCGTCTAATGATATTGTAGATGTTTCAATTGATAATAATAATGGTACGGTTTATATAGCAACAAGCAAAGGGCTGGTGTCATTCCGGTCAGGAAGTTCTGGAACCGCAGAAGATTTGGAACGTGCCTTTGTTTATCCAAATCCCGTAAGGCCTCATTTTAATATTGTTGAAGATAAAGTGAAAATAAAAGAGGTTTCAGAAAATGTTAATATAAAAATAACAGATATTGAAGGTAATTTGGTGGCAGAAGCGCAGTCAAAAATCAATTTACGGCACAGAGGCTACAATTTAGAAATAGATGGCGGAACGGCCTACTGGAATGGCAAAAACTTGGCGAACCATGTTGTTGCTTCTGGAGTGTATTTGGTTATGCTCTCTAATTTGGACACTTTTGAAACAAAGGTCTTGAAACTAATGGTTGTAAGATAATGCTTGTTACTACTAATGCCATCGTGCTTTCAAAGTTAAGATATGCGGATAACGATTTAATAGTGAAATGTTATACCCAACAACTAGGCGTGGTTAGTTTTTTGCTTAGAGGTGTTTTAAAAAGCAAAAAGGGATATAATAAAATAGCCTACTTTCAGCCGCTTTCCCAGTTGCAGTTGCATATTGATTATAAAGACAATCGTTCGCTACATAGTATTAAAGAAACAAAATTAAATTACACGTATTCTAGTTTGCATACCCATGTTTTTAAAAGCGCTATCGTGATGTTTCTCGCTGAGGTTCTGTCTAATATACTTCAAGAAGAAGAGCAAAATGAAACCCTTTATCACTATTTAGAAACCTCGTTAAGTTGGTTGGATATCCACAATGATTTTGCGAATTTTCATCTGCTTTTTTTGCTTAAACTAACTAAGTATTTAGGATTTTACCCAGAAGACACAAACTTAAATAACAACTATTTTAATTTGCTTACGGGTACTTTTGAAACAAAACCTATTGGAAAATATACGGTGTCTGGTGATAATTTAGAGGTATTAAAACGCCTCCTAATTACAAAATTCGATATGTTATCTTTAATAAAAATTAATGGCTCTCAACGGCAGTCTTTTTTAAATATGATGTTGCTTTATTTTGAATTGCATACGGGTGGTTTTAAAACGCCTAAATCTTTGCAGATATTAAATCAAGTGTTTAATTAAGCGCTTTAAGAATTTCAAGTTTTTTATATTGCATTATTTTTTTCTTTCTAAAAGCACAATAGTGTAAGGCGTATTTATTTTAACCATACCATTGCTCACTTTTACTTCCTTGCCCGAATAGGCGTCTTTTAAAAGCACATCATCTTTAAAGACAGCAGAAACAGTTATGGTGTTTTCGCCTTCAGGTAAATCTAACCCTACAATAACTTCGTCTGTATATTCATTTTTAGAAAAGTGTCTAGAAAAAACATAAGGTTCTTCGCTTAACATCTCATGTATACCTGCGCCCACAGCGGGATGTTTAGCACGGAACTGCCCTAACTTTTGCCAATGGTTTAAAATGTTTTTTGTGTCGGGATTATTTTGGATATCCTTCCAATTCATGAAAGAGCGTAAGGTGGCATCGCCTTCCGTGCCTTCTATAATTAAGGCTCGTGCCGACTCATCGCCGTAATATACTTGTGAGGTGCCAGGACATAATAATAGTTTCACTGCAGTTTCAAAAGGTTTTTGGCGCATGGCATCAAAAGGTTGGCCATCGTCGTGGGAACTCAAATAGTTTAACACTCCAAAATGTTTTAAATCTGAGTTTAAAATATCAGAATAACGTTTAAACAAGTCTTCTTTAGAATTTTGGGCGGCATTCCATTTCATTTCGAAATTGATTAGACTTTGAAAAGCGCCATCAAAATAGTTTATCTTTTTATCGCCAAAATCAAATAGTTTTCCATTTGAAATGGTATAATTGTAAACCTCACCTACTAAATAAAAGCCATTATCATCTAACACCTTATCTGGGTTTTTTTTCTTAAATTCTGAGAAGGCCGCATCGCAGGCCTCTTTAAACTCTTCCCAAACATATTTATCGGTGTGCTTTACGGTGTCTACGCGATAGCCATCAATACCAAATTCTGTGATATAATCGGTCAGCCATTTCATGATATAAAATCTAGGGGCCCTGGGGTGCCCTGTTCTTTTAAAGAAATCGTCTAGCTCTAGGATTTCCTGTTCATAACGTCCTTCCGATTTCCATTTTTCTATTAAATGTGGAGGTAAATCAACGGCTTCATTATTCTCGGTTAAAATATCTGGAAGGTTTTCAACCAAAGTGCATGCTGTAGTCGTTTCGTAAGAGGTGTAGGTACAAGTTGGACCAGTACGCACCCATTCCTTTGGCCATACAGGATCCTTCTCGGTAACAGGTCCTGTGTGGTTTATAACAGCATCCAATAAAATACGAATCCCTTTTTTATGTGCGGTTTCAACGAGTGTGCGTAAATCTTCTTGCGTTCCAAAATTAGGGTCCAAAGCAGTCCAATCACGCGTCCAATAGCCATGGAACCCATAACTTAACCCAGTGCCTTCATCAACTCCTCCATGGATCTGTTCTACAATTGGGCTCATCCAAATAGCATTAATGCCTAAGTCTGTAAAATAGCCTTTTTCAATTTTTTGGGTGATACCTTTTAGATCGCCACCTTCAAATCCACGAAGCTTTCCGGTTTCGGCAGTTCTTTCAAAATGGACATCATTGGTTGGATCAGCATTATTAAAACGGTCTGTTAATAAGAAATATATTGTGGCAGCTTCCCAAACAAATGGCGCTTTTACATCGGGCTCAATAGCTTTGTTCTTATTCTGGCAGCTCATTATTAGCGAAAATGTAATTATTGTAATAAAAATATATTTCATGGTGTCGTATTTAGGAAAACGGATACGTTCTTATTGTTACTCAACTTTTAAAATAAAGGACTCTAAAGGATTTAAGCTAACGGTAACCGTGCCAATGCCATTTTTAATAACTAAACGGGATGAGAATTGTTGATATAGCTGGTCTTTAACCTTATATTCTTCTTTTAATAATTTCCAGTTTTCAATAATATCTTCTGGGATTTTTAAATTGAAAGTGTGGCCTTTATCAGCATCAAAATTTGAAATGATAATCAGTTTCTCATTGTCTTTCCAGCGAATAAAAGACATGACTCTATCTGTATAATTTTCGGTGTTCTCGCGATTGTACAAATGGATGTCTTTATAAGCCCCCATTAATGCTGGGCTATTGACACTAAAATTTAAAAGCCGTTTGTAAAAATCTCTTAACTCTTTTTCTTCTGAAGTGGATTGCCCGCCATCAAATTGTTTGTTGTTTACCCAACGTTGAAGATGAGGAACACCAATGTAATCGAAAATAGAAGTCCTTGAAGGTTTCCCGAAGCCTGCATCTTCAGCACCTGGTTCTCCTAGTTCTTGACCAAAATAGATCATGGTAGGCGAGCTGCTTATCGTGGTGGAAACCACCATAGCGGGTTTTCCTTTTTCCGCTTGTCCTGCAAATTCCGGACTTGCAATGCGTTGTTCATCGTGGTTTTCTAAAAAATGGAGCATGTGGTGTTCTATGTCCTTAAGCTCATTCTGGATGTGAGGGATGTAATCGGTCTTTCCATGTCCCTGCATAATATGTTTAATGGTGTCATACAACTGGACTTTATCATAAAGGTAGTCCATTTTCCCTTTTTTAATATAATCCCTATATAATGCAGGGTTATAGACTTCTGCTAATAAAAAAGCCTCAGGATTTTTCATTTTAATAGTGGAATTCATAAAACTCCAAAATTCAACAGGAACCATCTCTGCCATATCATACCTAAAGCCATCTACGCCCATATTTAACCAATAGAGTGCGATATCTTTAAACTTAATCCATGAATTTGGTACAGTTTTATCTTTCCAAAAATTAAAATGTTTTTTATAGTCTTCATTTTCAAACCCTTCTGGTAAGGCGTCAAAATCGTTTTTCCCTTCTGGAGACACGCCATAATTGATTTTTACGGTTTCATACCAATCGTTAACATGTGGTTGAGATAACCGTGAGCCATTTCCTGTCCACTTTGCTGGGGTCTCATCAAATTCATTATCTTCTAAAGGATGCTTTTCTGGCCCTAAAGGGGAGTAGCCTTCTTCCCAAATGGGAACTTTAAAAGATTCGTTTGGGTTGTAATAGAAATTGTTGTCTACATGATAAACCACATTTTTATCATCTTCTTCTCCAAAATTCTTAACACCTTCTGGGTGGGTTATGCTTTGGTAGTTTCTCGCAACATGATTGGGTACAATATCAATAATAACTTTTAGGCCAGCGTTATGAGAGCGTTCAATAAGTGCCTGAAATTCTGCTAATCGGTTCTCGACATTTACAGCTAAATCTGGGTTTACGTTGTAATAATCTTTTACAGCATAAGGTGATCCTGCTCGACCTTTTACAACATCGGGGTCGTCATCAGAAATGCCATAAGCACTATAATCTTTAATAACATTGTGGTGTGGAACACCTGTATACCAAATGTATGTTACACCTAAATCTTTTATCTCCATTAGAGCTTTGTCTGTGAAATCATTGAATTTGCCTACGCCATTTTCTTCAATAGTTCCCCAAGGGATGTTGTTGGTGTTCGTATTGCCAAACAAGCGCGTGAACACTTGATAAATAACTTCTTTTTTATTAAGTTTATTAAACTGCATGGTGGGGTCTTGTACTGGTGTTTTGTCATCTTTACATCCAAAGAGAAAGACTAGGGCAAATGATGCGATAAAAATAGTTATGTGTTTCATTTTGGATTTTTTTAATGGAGTATTTTAAGAACAATCCACTGTTATAAGGTCTTTTTAAACTTTATTTCCTTGAAAAACGTGTTTAAGCATGGCGTGCATTGCTATGTTGCCATGGTTTTTATAAATACAATAGCGGTTGCTTGCTTTGTAATGAAATATAACGACCTGATTTTGATGCTTTGATTGTTTATATTTAATCTGTTTTAGTGCTTAAGATAATACTTCCTTTTTCTTGAAGAAATAAGCTTTCTGGCCAATCGAACTGCTGTTCATTGATAATGTTTTTTAATGTTTTTCCTTTTAATCCCATCTCATCAAACCTTTGCGTATTTAATTGAATACCATTTTCGTTTTTATTTATAATATGAACTACGGTTTCTTCCTCTAAAACCCTAAACAATGCATAAACACCATCTTCTGGTGCAAAATGAATAGTTTTGCCTTCATGTATGGCTTTACTAGTTTTACGATAGTTTAATATTTTCTTTAAATATATTTGCATGTCCTTTTGGGCATCCGTTAAGCCTTCGGTTGTGAATGCATTTGCACTATCGCCTTCCCAGCCACCAGGGAAATCACTGCGAATTAGGCCATGGTCTCCAGGGTGGTCGAAATCGTGCATTAAAATTTCTGTCCCGTAATAGATTTGTGGAATACGTGGTAACATCAACAAGTAGCTTAGTGCTGCTTTTGTGTTTGCTACATCGCCTTTTAATTGAGTAAAAATACGGCTCATATCATGGTTGTCTACAAAAACCATAAGGTCTTCGGGCTTTGCGTAAGCAAAGTCATTGGCAAGACCTTTATAGATTTCGATTAGTCCCGTACTAAAAGACTCGTCATTATTTAAGCCTTTAACTATTTGATCCTGCATGGCAAAATCCATGGGAGACTTTAAATTGGAATTGTAGCCGTCTTTGTTTTGATGGCCTTGTTGCCAATACGCAATTAATAAAGGGTTGGTAGTCCATTCTTCACCTACAATACTAAAGTTGGGATATTCATTCATGATTTCGCCGGCCCAAGTACTCATAAAATTTTTATCGGGATAAGGATAGGTATCTTGTCTAATACCGCTCAATTTTGCTGTTTCAATCCACCAAATACTATTCTGAATGGTGTATTTGGCCATAAAAGGATTGCGTTGGTTTAAGTCTGGCATGGCCGAAACAAACCAGCCTTCATTCATCGCTTTTTTATCTATTTCCGAGGCGTATTGGTCTTGATTCGTGGTGCGTCTATGGCTCGTTATTATCGGGTTTTTAACATCTTGGTCTTTTTCGCTCTTTTCAAAAATATCCTGATGATTTATCCAATCTTTAAAGGGCAAGTCTTTCATCCACCAATGCTCAACACCACAATGGTTCGCCACGTGATCCATAATTAGTTTCATGCCTTTTTTAGACATTTTAGAACTGAGTTCCAAATAGTTTTCTAAAGTTCCAAAACGAGGGTCTATAAGATAGAAGTCGGTCATCGCGTACCCATGATAAGAGCCTTGTGACATATCGTTCATAAGAAGAGGGCAGGGCCAAATGGCTGTAAAACCTAAATCCTGAATGTAATCTAGATGGTTGGTAATCCCTTGTATATCTCCACCATGACGAGCATAATTGTTGGATCTATCGATAGTTTTTTCAAGTAATGTTTCATGTATGTCATTCGAAGGGTCTCCATTCGAAAAACGGTCGGGCGTAATCAAATACACAGCATCGCTACTATTAAAGCCAACATAATCTTCTGCGGGTTGCTCTCTGGACTTTAGCGTATAGGTGTAAACTAAATCCTCGTGATTTTCTTGTTTGAATATGATGTTGAATGTTCCTGGCTTTGTGTTTTTTGAAATCTCTAAATCGATAAATAAATAATTTGGACTATTCGCTTTATGAACCTGTTTAATAGAAACGCCAGCATAAGAGATTTCAGGATGTGTTTTTGAAATTTCAGGATGATGTATCAGTAATTGTAAAGATGTGTTTTTAAAGCCAATCCACCAATTGGGGGGCTCAACACGATTTAGGTCATGCCTTTCTGTTGTAATCAATGCAGTCTCCACCTGTTCTATAGTCATGGGGTTTTGTTTTTGGCAAGAGCTGTTAAGTGCCATAACACATAAAAAATATAAAGTTATCGATTTTTTCATGGTATTGGTTGTAAATTGGCTTAAACATGAGCCATTATAATACTTATACTTTTAATTGATTAGTGTGGTATTGCGAACATTTATAAATACTATGCTACTTAATTTCTTGGATACTAATCGCGTAACCACCGCCCGCTACAGATCGTTGTGATAATTTTGATGTACTGGTGATTGTTTTTGTTGAAATGGTATAGGCTTGCGGATTGGTTTTGTAATGTGCATCTTTAGCATCTGCATAAATGGTAGCTTTGTATTTTTTGCCTTTTTCTAAAAAATTGAATGCTATTTTCGATGTTCTTATTTCGTTACCATTCACGTTGCCTACAAACCAATTACCAGTATTTTTTTCTTTACGGGCTACGGTGAGATAGTGGCCAGGTTCTGCTTCGAGATAATGGCTTTCATCCCAATCCATTCCCACATCTTTTATAAATTGGAAAGCATCCATAAACCGCTCATAATGTTCTGGTAGATCGGCTGCCATTTGTAACGGACTGTACATGGTAACATAGAGCGCCAGTTGGTTGGCTATGGTGCTATTAACGTGTGAGTTGTTATTTGGACTGAACTTGCTAATATCCATTTCAAAAATACCAGGTGTATAATCCATCGGGCCGCCAATTAATCGTGTAAAAGGCAATACCGTAACATGATTGGGCTTGGAGCCTCCAAAGGCCTGGTACTCTGTGCCTCGAGCAGATTCGTTTCCTATTAAGTTAGGATAAGTTCTAGAGATGCCTGTAGGGCGTACCGCTTCATGAGCATTCACCATAATTTTGTAATCTGCCGCTTTTTCTAAAGCATATTGATAATGGTTTACAATCCATTGGCTGTAATGATTTTCTCCTCTTGGCAAAATATCGCCAACGTAACCGCTTTTAACGGCATCATAACCATGGTCTTTCATAAATTGATAGGCCTTGTCCATATGTCTTTCATAATTTCGTACTGAAGATGAGGTTTCATGGTGCATCATCATTTTAACACCTTTAGATTGAGCATACGCATGGATTTCTTCAACATCGAAGTCGGGATATGGGGTTACAAAATCAAAAACATTATCTTTAGAATGTCCGAACCAATCTTCCCAGCCTTCATTCCAGCCTTCAACTAGAACAGCATCAAACCCATGTTTAGAGGCAAAATCGATATAACGCTTTACTTTAGTGTTATTTGCAGCGTGCGTGGTATTGGGCTTCACCTTGGAATAATCTGTGATGCCAAGTTGTACTGCAGGTAATTCGTCGGTATAGGCCCATGAGCTTTTTCCGGTAATCATTTCCCACCAAACACCAATATATTTAACGGGTTTTATCCACGAGGTATCGTCTATAGCGCTGGGCTCGTTTAAGTTTAAAGTCATCTTAGAAGCTAAAATGTCGCGAGCATCATCACTCACTAAAACGGTTCTCCAAGGCGTATTAGAAGGGGCCTGCATGTAACCTTTGTCCCCTTTGGCATCAGGAGTTAGCCACGATTCAAAGATCATATTCTCATCGTCCAAATTAAGGTGCATACAAGAGTAATTTATTAGCGCGGCTTCATGTAAATTAATATAAAGGCCATTGTCGGTTTTCATCATTAAAGACGTTTGTACGCCCGTAGGTGAAAAGGAGGTCTGCGATAAATTTTCGGTAATGGCTTTTTCTGAAAACCCTCTTATTTCAGATAATTTAGATTCTGTATAATCATATTCTTGGGTATCATAATCACCCGGGATCCAAAAAGCAGTATGGTCGCCAGCCATGGCAAATTGGGTTTTTTCCTCTTTAATAATAAAATATACTAAGTTCTTTTGCATCGGGAATTCGTAGCGAAAGCCTAGTCCGTCATCAAATAGTCTAAACCGAATTATAATACGTCGTTCGGTTTCTTGTTGTTTTAAGGTTACGGCCAGTTCGTTGTAATGATTGCGAATGTCTTTTACTTCGCCCCATACAGGTTGCCATGTATCATCAAATGTTGCCGTTTCTGTGTTTGAAATCACAAAGTCATTAACCAACGATGTTTTATCGTTTTTTAACTCCAAGCCTAAACGACTTGTTTTTATAACAGTTTTGTTTTTATAAGATAGTTTGTATGTGGGTATGCCGTTGGTCTCAATTAAAAACTGCATCGACAATGCGCCATTAGGTGATTTTAATTCTTGGGCGTGTCCCGAGCTTGTTATTAAAAAAAAGGCTAGAATGATTCCAAATGATTTCATCTTCATTAGTATTAAATATTAGTACGCTACTTTATTTTAAGAATCCCACTACTTTTTCTTAAGTAATCTGGGTTTGTTGTTTACAAGCACATTTAACTCTGTGCCTTGTTCTATTTCGAAATGCGTCTCTTTTTGGGTGATAGTGACTTTTAAAATTTGATTTCTAAAATTAACCTTAAACGAGTACGCCTCCCACTGTTTGGGGATTTTAGGTGTGAATGACAATTGATTATCTATAATTCTCATGCCTCCAAACCCTTCAACAATACTCATCCAAGTGCCCGCCATAGAGGTAATATGTAGACCTTCGTGCACTTCTTTGTTATAATCATCTAAATCCAAACGAGAGGTGCGTAAATAAAAGGTGTACGCTTGGTCCATTTTGTCCAGTTTTGCAGCCTGAATGCTATGTACGCAGGGCGATAGAGAGCTCTCGTGAACTGTAAATGGCTCATAGAAATTGAAATGACGTTCTAATGCTTCTGTAGAAAAATGAGTCTCAAAAAAGTAAAACCCTTGTAAAACATCGGCTTGCTTGATATATGGTGAACGCAAAATTCTATCCCAACTCCATTTCTGGTTGATGGGGCGTTGAGCGTCGTCTAAATCTGAAACGGTAATAAGCTCTTTATCTAAAAAACCATCCTGTTGGAGATAAATATCATGTTCTTCCGAAAAAGGGAGGTACATATGGTCTGCGGTAGCTTTCCATTCTGTGATTTCCGAAGGCCTAAGCGCCACTTTATTTATGATTCTAGTAAAATCTGAAGGAAATTCATTTTCTACTTTTTCAATATTCTCAATAGTATAGCGGATGCACCATTGTGCTAAATAGTTTGTATACCAGTTGTTGTTTACATTATTTTCATATTCATTAGGTCCTGTAACGCCCAAGATAACATACTCGTTTTTGTTTTTTGAAAATGTGGCGCGTTGTTGCCAAAAGCGAGCGATGGCTATTAAAACTTCCAGTCCTTTTTCTGGAATATAGCTATAATCTCCTGTATAGCGGAAATAATTAAATATAGCAAAAGCGATGGCGCCGTTTCGATGGATTTCCTCAAAGGTTATTTCCCATTCGTTATGGCATTCTTCGCCATTCATAGTAACCATAGGATACAAGGCCGCTCCATCTTTAAAGCCTAGTTTTTCTGCGTTTTCAATGGCTTTTTCCAAGTGGTTATAGCGGTATTCCAAAAGGTTCCGCGCCACTTGTTGGTCTTTGGTAGCCATATAAAAAGGGATGCAATAGGCTTCGGTATCCCAATAGGTGCTTCCACCGTATTTCTCGCCTGTAAAGCCTTTAGGGCCAATGTTTAATCTGGAGTCTTTTCCTAAATAAGTTTGATTGAGCTGAAAAATATTAAAACGAATCCCTTGCTGGGCTTTAACGTCGCCAGAAATGGTTATGTCTGCACGTTCCCAGATGTTTTGCCAGGCTTGTTTTTGATCTGAAAGAAGTGTAGAGAAGCCTTTGTTTAAGGCGTGCTGCAACACTGTTTTGGCGGCAGTGAGCAAATGCTTTTTGTCATGGTTGGTGTCTACCGTATACCCAGCAAATTTATGAATGGAACAGGTGTTATTTTGTTTAACGTTGCAGGTGTATGTAAAAGCTATATAGTTGGATTTCTCTTGGATTTTAGGTGTGGTCTCTAAGAGGTTTTTATTAATAAATACCTGCGACTCCATGAATGTACAGGTATGAAAATGGGTTTTCATTGTTTTAGCTTCAATAAAAGCTTGATGTTGGTTGTGCTCTACATGTGATACGTCCCAAAACGTATCGTCCCAATTGCTATCTTCATTAGTGATGCCTGCATCCAAATAGGGCTGAAAGCTTATTTCTGCATCAGAATTTACTGGCTTGATGCTATATTGAATAGCTCCCAGTTCATCTAAATCCAAACTTAAAAAGCGCTTAGTCTCTACCTGAACTGTTATATCGTTTTGTAATGTTGCCGTAAAACTTCTAGAAAGCCATCCTTCTTGCATATTTAAGGTTCTACAAAAATTTTCAACATTTTTGCAAGTAAATAAATCAAGGGCTTCACCGTTAATAGAGATGTTGATGCCAATCCAGCTCGGGGCGTTCAACACTTTTGCAAAATACTCTGGGTACCCGTTTTTCCACCAGCCAACACGGGTTTTGTCTGGATAATACACGCCTGCAATATAACTGCCTTGGAAAGTAGGGCCGGAATAGTGCTCTTCAAAATTAGCACGTTGTCCCATGGCACCGTTACCAATGCTGAACAGGCTTTCGGATGATTTAACACGAGAAGGGTCAAAGCCTTCCTCTATGATGGACCAGTTATCGGGTTTTATATAATCTTGATTCATTTTGTTTTTTTTGATGTGAGAGATTGGATATGAGAATAAGCGTTAGCGATTTTTTGCCAACTGGCTTTTCTTTTTCTATACGTTTTCTTTTTTATGATTCATTAATGCTTTAATAAAATCGGTACTTATTTCAGTTAAATCATTAAAGTTGTAATCGGCTTGATGGAGTGTTTTTTTGTCCCCGATGCCTATGGAAATCATATGGGCTTTATTGGCCGCTTCAACCCCTGCAATGGCATCTTCAAAAACAATGCAGTTTTTTGGAGCAAGCTGGAGCAGTTTGGCCCCTATTAAAAACACCTCGGGGTCTGGTTTTGCTTTAGATACACTATTGCCATCTACAATGCCAGTAAATCTGTTGAACAATCCAACTTGTTTTAAAATTAAAGAAGCATTTTTACTTGCCGAGCCTAGTACGTATTTAATACCTAATTGGTCTAAAGTATCTAAAAGGTTTTCTGCGCCAGGAAGTATTTCGTCAGCTCCCATTTTAGTGATATAACTAAGATATTCTTCATTTTTACTTATTAATATATCTTGTTTTCTTGCTTCAGATAAACTTATCTGTCCGATATCTAAAAGGATTTCCAATGACCTGACTCTGCTCACGCCTTTAAGTAATTCGTTATGCGCTTCTGTAAATTCAAAGCCTAAAGTATCAGCGAGATGTTTCCACGCCAAAAAATGATACTTTGCAGTGTCGACTATAACACCGTCTAAATCGAAAATAACACCTGTTTTATTCATTTTTTTTGTATTGAACGATATCATCAACATCTTTTACGATATATACTAAAGATGCTGCTATTAAAAAACTAACACCACTCATCATAAGTGCGTATATGGCGTGATTGCCATAAGCATATTTAACCAGTGGTCCGCCAATTAAGGCATTTATTATTTGAGGAATAACAATAAAGAAATTGAAAATGCCCATATATACCCCCATTTTTTTTGGAGATATAGAACCTGCTAAAATAGCGTAAGGCATAGCCAAGATACTCGCCCATGCAATTCCAATACCTATCATGGACACTACGAGCCAGTTTTTGTCGGGCAAAATATAAATGGAAAGCAAGCCCAATCCGCCAATGACGAGAGAGATGGCATGGGTGTTTTTTCTTCCTAATTTTTTTGCAATATAGGGGAGGGCAAAAGCGTAAAATGCAGACACTAAATTGTATACTCCAAAAAGAATACCAACCCAGTCGCCAGCATCTTGATAGCTAACGCTAGTGCTATCGGTGTGTGGTAAGCCGTAAATATGTTGAGCAATGGCAGGAGTTGCAAATACCCACATACCAAAAAGCCCAAACCAAGAAAAAAATTGCACCCAGCTTAATTGGCGCATAGTTGTTGGCATTTTTTTGAAATCTTCAAAAATATCCATCAAACTAGATTTTTCTATGTCGTTGCTATTTTTTTCAATAGCAGCTGGTGTGTGGTCTTCTTCAAAGCTTTCTAGCTCTTCTGGTGTATATTCCTTGGTGGTAAAAATGGTTATTAAGATGGAAATAATTAAGATAACCGCACCAATAATAAAGGAGAGAATTAGATTTGTTGGTACAACACCTTGTGCTGTTTCATTGGAAACCCCAAACCAATTGGCCAGGGCATAAGGCATCCAGGATCCAATGACCGCTCCAAAACCTATAAGCGCCGTTTGTACGCTAAAGCCTAAAGTACGCTGGTCTGTTCTTAAATTATCGCCAACTAAGGCTCGAAAAGGCTCCATGGCTACATTAAATGATGCATCCATGATCATGAGCATGCCTGCACCCACCCATAAGGCTGGTAAAAAGGCAATAAACATATCGGCTTGTGGCAATAGTACTAATCCAATAGAAGCAAAAATAGCACCTACCAGAAAATAAGGTTTTCGTCTGCCAAACCGGCCCCAAGTATTATCGCTGTAATGGCCAATAACAGGTTGAACAATAAGGCCCATTAAGGGGGCTACAATCCAAAACCAAGAAAGTTCATGGACATCTGCTCCGAAAATTTGAAGGATTCTACTGGCGTTGGCATTTTGAAGTGCGAACCCCATTTGGATTCCCAGAAATCCAAAACTCATGTTCCAAATTTGCCAGAAATTTAGTTTACGCTTTTCCATTAAATAGTATATTAAAATGAATACTATTTGATAAGCGGTTTTAAACCTATGTATTTGTAAAACAGTAAAATACTGTTTTTAAACTGTGGTTCTACTTATCAAAACTTAAAGTGAGAAGTGAAAATATAAGTTTTGATTTAGCAACAAAGATATATAAAAGATTTTTGTTTTTCCAAATAATTTTTTATTTGGTGGATTCTCTTTCAATTATTTCGGTTTCAATAACCACTTTTATAAAATTGCCTTTTTTGTCTGTAGTTGTAAAATACGGACTGCTTTCAGAGTCTTCTGCCTCTAATCTATCAATTAATAAATTTGCGGCCTGTTCACCCATCTTTTTACCATGTTGGCTCATGGTTGTTAAGCTTGGCGTGGCATGTTTAGAAAGAACGCCGTCTGTAAAACCAATAACTTGAATGTCTTCTGGAATGCTAAACCCTAGTTTCCTGGCGACCTTCATGGCCGAAACGGCATAAAGTTCATTCACAGCAAATATGCCATCAATTTTAGGGTTTATTTTAAAGAACCGTAAAATCTCACCTTCCAGTACGTCCAAATGATTTTCAACATCTAAGCTGTCATCAATTTTTAAAATCATATTTGGGTTGGCAACGATTCCACTGGTTTGCAAAGCTTCCAGGTAGCCTTGGGTTCTTAGTCTACCTACGCTTACATAATCCATGGTTGTAATTAATGCGATGTTTTCGCACTTATTTTCAATTAATTTTTTTACTGCTTTAATAGCGCCATTAAAATCGTCCACAATTACTTTATCGCAGTCTACTTCGTTAGCAACCCTATCGAACATCACTATAGGGATACCTTGATTAATAGTAGCATTGAAATGGTGATAATCTTGTTTTAGGAGGGTTTCTTTAGAAATGGACAGAATAAACCCGTCGATACTTCCGTTAGCCAACATTTCCATATTTAAGATTTCTTTTGTGAAAGATTCATTTGATAACCCCACAATAACATTGTATCCACGTCGGTTGGCTATACGCTCTATGCCACTTATAACAGTTGAAAAGAAATGATGAACAATTTCTGGAATTAAAATGCCAATGGTTTTTGTTTTTCTGTTTTTTAAGCTAAGCGCAATATTATTGGGTTTATAATGATACAATTTGGCAAAGGCCTGAATTTTCTGTTTTGTGTCTTCCCCAATTTCCTTACTGTTACTCAATGCTTTAGAAACCGTAGAAATAGAAACATCTAATTCTCTTGCAATTTGTTTTAAAGTGATTTTTCGTTTCATAGATAAATGATAAATAAAAGAAATTTATAAAGGTAGCAATCTTTACTCATAAATATATACACCTGTATAAATTGGTTTGAACAAATTATAAAAACCTAGTAGAGCATCTTCTTAGAAAATTCAAGGAGTAATAATTATTGATGATTTGATAAAAATAATCGATATGAGTATAAAGTTGTCAACACGAAAACGTTTTCGCTATTAATTTCGTAATTCTTAATTGTTTATATACAATTTCTTTACATAGATTTGAACTGAGAAGTGAAAATATAACGAAACGAATTTACTCATTAATTTAACTAAACTATATGAAAACAATTATTAATAGTTTACTGTTTTGTGTGTTCTTAGTTCCAACACTTATGTTTGGACAAAGCCGCGTAAAAGGAACGGTAACTGAGCAGTCTGCATCTATTCCTCTTCCTGGGGTAAATGTGATCATTAAAGGAACAACAACGGGTGTGGCAACTGATTTTGATGGTAAATTTGATATCCAGACGAAAGTGGGCGATGTTCTGGTGTTTTCTTTTATTGGATATCAAACAAAGGAGGTTACCTATACTGGACAAACTTTGCTAAATGTACAATTATCAGAAAATGCAGCACAACTTAACGAAGTTGTTGTGATTGGTTATGGTAGTGTGAAAAAAGAAGATCTTACAGGAGCCGTAGACATGGTAAATGCAGACGACTTTAATAAAGGTCCTGTTTTATCGCCACAACAATTAATTAGCGGTAAAGTTGCTGGTGTTTCTGTAACATCTGCTGGTGGTGCTCCTGGCGAAGGCCAAAATATTATAATTAGAGGACAAGGGTCTTTATCTTTAGAACGAACGCCACTCTATGTAATTGATGGGTTTCCTATAGATAAAGGAAGCGTTGGAGGGTCTAGGAATCCATTAAACTTTATAAACCCTAATGATATCGAAAGTATAGTTGTTTTAAAAGATGCCTCTGCAACAGCTATCTACGGATCACGTGCAGCAAATGGTGTTATTTTAATTACAACAAAAAAAGGTAAAGACACAGGTTTTAAGTTTAGCTTAAACAGTTCTACAACAGTTTCAACCCCAATTGACCAAGTAGACGTCATGTCTGCAAATCAATTTAGAGCGTTGATTAATCAAACAGGAACAGCAGATAATATCGCGTTATTAGGAAATGCTAATACCAATTGGCAAGACCAAATTTACACGAATGCTTATGGTTCAGACCATTCATTTAGTGCACTAGGAAATGCTTTTGGCGTGCCAATTAGAGCTTCTCTTGGGTATACAGGTCAAGATGGTGTTCTTAAAAATGATAACTTATCTAGAACTACGGGGTCAATAAATATTAAGCCAAGCTTATTGGACAATCACTTAAAATTAGATTTAAACGCTCGGGGTATGTATACGCAAAATACATTCGCCAATAGAGATGCTATTGGGTCTGCAATCGATTTTGACCCCACAAAGCCCATTTACGATGTAAACTCTAAATATGGCGGATACTTTTCTTGGATAGACTCCAATACAGGAAACAGACCTAGTTTAGCGCCAACTAACCCCGTTGCTTTAATCGACTTGGTAGACGATACCTCTGAGGTGCGCCGTCTAGTTGCAAATGCTAAAGTTGATTATAATCTTCACTTTTTTGAAGAGTTAACGGCTACTGTTAACCTAGGTTTAGACGAGCAGAATAGCCACGGAAGAAAAGTAACATCAGATTTAATTCCTACCGCAGATGAAACATGGAACGGGTCTCGTACCAGTTTTACACAACAAGCGACAAATAAATTATTTGACGCCTATCTAACTTACGAGAAATCGTTTGAAGACATTCATAACTTTACGGCAGTAGCAGGGTATTCTTATCAATCTTTTGAGTTTAATAACACGAGTTTTGATAGTGAAAAAGAAGAAGATGGACTGGAATATGAGTTTTTGGATAAATCTAAAAACGTATTACTGTCTTATTTCGGACGTGTGAATTACAGTTTTAATGAAAAGTACCTCCTTACGGCTAGTTTAAGAGCAGATGCATCTTCTAAGTTAAATCCAGATGATCGTTGGGGGTATTTCCCTTCTGTTGCTGCTGCTTGGAATATTCATAAAGAATCGTTTTTAAAAGATACAGCACTTAACGAGTTAAAATTAAGAATAGGATACGGAGAAGTAGGGAACGTTAATGGTCTAGGCGACTACAAGTTTTTAACACGTTACGATGGTAGCCAAGCTACAGCGGGATATCAATTTGGCAACGCATACTACCAAACGTATAGACCTTCACCAATAAACGAAAATTTACGTTGGGAAGTTGGACAAACCCTTAACATTGGTGTCGATTACGCGTTCTTATCTAGAAGAATTTCAGGATCTGTTAACGTATATTCTAAAAAGACTAAAGATTTAATCAGTAATTCATTTATCGATCCTTTTACAAATTTTGGAAATCAAATAGAGGCCAATATTGGTGATATGGAAAATAGAGGTATTGAATTCAATTTAAACCTTATCCCTGTTAGAAATGATAATTTTGAATGGAGTTTGAACTATAATATTGCTTTAAATGAAAATGAAATAACGAATCTTCCAGACCAACAATTTGTTGGAGGTATAACAGGGGGAACAGGGAATAATATACAGACACATATAAAAGGAGAAGCCCCCTTTAGTTTTTTGGTATATGAGCAAGTATATGATACCAATGGAAGACCAATTGAAGGAGCTTATGTAGATAGAAATAACGATCAGGTAATAAATGAGGATGATAAATACATCAACCATGATCCTTATGCAGATGTTACTATGGGGTTAGGCACTAATTTAAGCTTTAAGCAATGGGATTTAGCCATTGTTACTAGAGCGAATATGGGTAATTATATCTACGATAATGTGGCGTCTCGCGCGGGAACTCTAAATAGAGCTACAGAAAACGGGATATTAACGAATCTAGATACAGATTACTACACCACTGGGTTTAAAAAATTTACAGATAATGGGTTGTTAAGTGACCACTATGTTAAAGATGCATCATTTTTTAAAATAGACAACATCACTCTAGGGTATACTTTAAACAATGTCTTTAAAGATACTACATTCCGTTTTTACGGTTCTGTTCAAAACGTGTTAACCGTAACAGATTACGATGGTTTAGATCCTGAAGTGTATGGAGGCATTGATAATAATTTCTATCCAAGACCAAGAACCTATGTGTTAGGTGTAAATATTGATTTTTAAAAAAAGAATTCATGAGAAATATAATAAATAAATTCACAGTAGGTTTAGCTTTAACGCTTTCTGTAATGGCGTGTCATGACGATTTAGACCAATTGCCTATAGATCCAGATAGTTTTACAGAACAAGATGTTTTTGCTAACACACAGGAAGCAAAAGGTGCTTTAGCAAAATTATATGCTAGTTTGGCATTAACAGGACAGCAAGGCCCTGCGGGACAAGGCGATATTTCTGGCATCGATGAAGGAGCCTCGCAGTATACTCGACTGCTTTTCTATTTAAACGAACTAACTACAGACCACTCTGTAGTAGGGTGGGGAGACCCAGGAGTTCCAGACTTACACAACTTAAGCTGGTCTAGTAGTAACGATTTTGCGGAAGCGATGTATTACAGGCTGGGGCAGGAAGTGTCGTTTTGTAATTCATTTATAAGTAATGCAACGTCTTTAGCAGGAGCAGAAGCACAAACGTTTATTGCTGAAGCACGTTTCTTAAGAGCATATGCATATTATAATCTTATCGATTTGTATGCAAATGTACCATTAACGACAATTGTTTCCACAGAATTGCCAACACAGAGCGATAGTGCTGCATTATTTGCTTTTGTAGAGTCTGAATTGCTAGAAATACAAGATCTTCTGGCAGATAATAATGAATATGGACGTGTGGATAAAGTGGCTGCTTGGGCATTGTTATCACGTTTGTATTTAAATGCAGAGTCGTTTACTGGTACAGATAAATATGCAGAGTGTATTACATTTTCTAATAAAGTAATTAACTCGTCTTACGCAATCCATACCATTGATATAAATGGAAATGGTTCTGCTTACGATGAGTTGTTTTTAGCAGATAACAATACCAATGGTGCTCAAAATGAATTCATCTTTACAGCTAATTTTGATGGAGTTCAATCTACGACTTATGGGGGTACAACGTTTTTAATTCATGCATCAATTGGAGGAAGCATGGACCCTCTTGCATCTGGAGTGAACGGTGGCTGGGGAGGACTTAGAACAACTAAAGCGTTTGTAAGTAAATTCGATAGTTCTGTAGCTGCTAGAAACGGTGATGGAAACCCTATTGCTTGGTCCGATAACCGCGCCATGTTTTATACTAACGGACAAGCTTACGAGATTGAAACCATAGTAAATACGTTTACAGATGGGTATGCGGTAACGAAATTTAAAAATGTTAATAGCGATGGGAGCGGAGCAAATGATACTTCTGGAGAATTTTCAGATACAGATCTTCCGTTAATTAGATTAGCAGAGATTTATTTAAACTACGCCGAAGCTGCTTTACGTGGCGGTGGCGGAGATTTAAATACTGCTGTTGCTTTGGTTAATCAATTAAGGGCTCGTGCTTATGGCAATAATACAGGAAATATTTCTACTTCAGACTTGTCTTTAGATTTCATCTTAGACGAGCGTTCAAGAGAATTATACTGGGAAGGGTTTAGAAGAACCGATTTAATTCGTTTTAACAAGTTTACTACAGGTACCTATGTATGGCCTTTTAAAGGTGGTGCTAGCGAAGGTAAAGAGGTTGAATCTTTTAGAAAATTATTCCCATTGCCAACAAACGTTATTTCTATTAATCCAAACTTGGACCAAAATCCAGGCTACTAATATAAAAACATTCTAATATGAAAAATATGGTTTCAAAAGTATTGAGTATAATGTTAGTAACCCTGGCACTATACAGTTGTACTACCGATGACACAGACACCGTGTTAAATGATACAGCTTCTACAGAGCTAACATTATCTGAAACAGATATCGTGCTTTTAAAAGAAAATGAGGGAGCTACTGCCTTAACGTTAACTTGGACCGCACCAGATTATGGGTATAATGCCATACCTAAATACCATGTTTACGTGGATGTAGCTGGAAATAACTTCCAAAATGCAGTAAAAAGGGAAGCGGGTAATGTGCTTGAGTATTCTGTATCAACAGAAGGATTAAACACGATTCTTCAAACTTTAGAAATTGACCCTAACACAGAAACCGTTTTGGATGTAAAGGTAGAAGGTGTTATTGGAACGTCTGTAATTGCTACTATTTCTAACATTATCGGTATAACTGTAACAGGCTATGCTAGTATTTTAGATTTAACTACGGCTTGGGGATTAGCAGGAAGTGCGACCGTTAACGGATGGGATGGCCCTGATATGCCATTCTATAAAACTAATGAAGCTAACATTTTTGATGCTTACGTTATTTTAATCGATGGTGAACTTAAAATAAGAGAGAATAATAGTTGGGATCTAAACTATGGTGATACAGGAGCCGATGGAACTTTAGAAGAAGGTGGCGATAATATTACTGTTACTGCTGGAACTTATAAAGTGACCTTTAATGCAGGAACATTAACATATAAGATTGAACCTTTTACTTGGGGTCTTATTGGGGATGCCACTCCTAACGGATGGGATGGGCCAGATACACCATTAACGTACGATCCAACATCAGACCAATGGCGTGCTGTTGTTGCACTTACTGCTGGCGAGATGAAGTTCAGAAAAAATAACGATTGGTCTTTTAACTATGGAGACACTGGAAACGATGGTGCTTTAGATGATGGCGGCGATAATATTCCTGTTGCTCCTGGTAAATACCTAGTAACTCTAAACCTAAACGAGTTAACGTATACGCTAGAACCAATAGAAAAATTATGGGGCATAGTAGGTGATGCCACTCCTAATGGTTGGGATGGTCCTGATACCATTTTGAATATAGATTACACTGTCGATGGTGTTTGGTACCTAAACGGTGTAACACTTACAGCTGGTGAAATGAAATTTAGAGCTAATAACGATTGGGCTATTAATTATGGTGATAATGATAATGATGGCGTTTTAGATGATGGAGGCGATAACATCCTTGTTACTGCTGGAACTTACAATATTGTTTTAGACTTATCAGATACGTCTAACCCAAGGTATACTTTAACTAAGTAGCAACTAAATACGGGCTATGGTTTAAATATCATAGCCCGTATTGTTTTTAATCCATTTCGTATTAAAATATTGCTATAACGAGACTGATACTAAGGGTTAAAGATATCTGGATTTTAATATTTTTATAAAAGCAAAATATAATATGAAAAAAACGATACTTCTACTATTATTCATGTTTTCAATACTGGGCTTTGGTCAGCAGCAAACAGTTGCTTATAGTATTGCGCCTGCAAGTTTTGAAGAAAGTGATGCCGTTACGCTCACATTTTTTGGAAACAGTATAAACGAATCTGCTTGGGGAGTTACGGGACAGGCCCTTTACCTTTGGTCTTGGTCGTTTGATTTGAATGACACTAATGAGGACTGTCCAACAAATGGGAGCTGGAACAATTCAAACGAAGCCAATAAATTAATATACAATACTGCTTCCGACACCTATTCTATAACATTTACACCAAATGCGTTTTATTCCAGAACAGGTATTGGTAGAATGGGGTTTTTAATTAAAGCCAAAGATGGAAGTGGCGACAAAAAGAGCCAGAATATCTTAACGGAAGTAGGCGTGTTTCAAGCGACTTTAACCAGTCTTATTGAAAATAGTACAACAGTACTTAATTCTGGAGCGAATTTGAGTGTTTCGGCTACGAACACCAATGGGAATGCCAGTTATAACTTAAAAGCGAACGGAATAAGCCTTCATTCAAATACTGCAACTTCGCATTATGTCTTCCAACATACCAATATCGTTTCCAATCAAAATTATGAGTTGGAGATCACACAAAATGGCACCACACTAGTGAAAACGTTTTCGGTGATTATTAACCCGAACATAGCTAATGAAACCTTGCCAGCAGATGTGGTAGAAGGTATTAATTATGTGGCTGGAGACCCTAGTAAAGCTATTTTGGTATTAGATGCGCCGCTAAAGGACTTTGTTTATGTGGCAGGAAGTTTTAATAATTGGCAACCAGACACCCGCTATGCCATGAAAAAAGATACCGCACCAAATAGTACTAAATTTTGGTTAGAACTTACAGATTTAACACCAGGCCAAGTGGAAACCTATCAATACTGGGTTATAGATCAAACGCCAATTGCTAATGCCCCTGTTTTAGTGAAAACTGCAGACCCCTATTCAACATTAGTTTTATCCCCTTTTGATGATCCGCAAATACCTACGTCAACGTATCCAAATTTACCTGCTTATCCAGCAGGTCAGGAAAGAGAGGTGACCGTTTTACAAACGAACCAAAGCCCTTATAATTGGCAAATCGAAAATTTTTCAAAGCCTAAAAAGGAAGATTTGATTATTTATGAAGTATTGATTCGTGATTTTGATGCGAATAGAAGTTTTCAAAATCTTATTGATAAAATAGATTATTTTAAAAACCTAAACATCAACGCTATAGAGTTAATGCCTGTTATGGAGTTTGAAGGTAATGAAAGTTGGGGCTACAATACGTCTTTTCACATGGCTTTGGACAAGTTTTACGGAACTGAGGAAAAACTGAAAGAACTTATTGATGTCTGTCATCAGAATGGTATCGCCGTTATTTTGGATGTGGCCTTGAATCATGCTTTTGGGAGAAACCCTATGGTGCGTATGTGGATGGATGATGCCGATGGTGATGGCTGGGGAGAACCCAATGTAGAGAACCCGTATTTTAATCAAACAGCAAAGCATAGCTATAATGTAGGCTCCGATTTTAACCATCAAAGTTTAAAAACCCAAAATTATGTAAAACGAGTGGTAAAACATTGGGTTGAAAATTTTAAAATCGATGGGTTTCGTTGGGATTTAACGAAAGGTTTTACCCAAAACTGTACTTCAGGAGATGACACCTGTACCAATAGCTACCAGCAAGACCGTGTGGATGTATTAAAAACTTATGCCGATTATTCTTGGAGTTTAGATGAAACCCATTATGTTATTTTTGAGCATTTAGGAAGTTCTGTGGAAGAACGACAATGGGCAAATTACAGAATGACTGAAGCTGTTCCAAAAGGCGTGATGATGTGGAGCGAAATGTGGACCTCCTATAAAAATTTGGCGCAAGGCCAAACCAGTAATATTAATTTTGATAGAATGGGGCACAAAGCTCATGGTTTTATTGGTAAACGCTCATTGGGCTACATGGAAAGTCATGATAAAGATCGTATTATGTATGAAATGACCCAGTTTGGCGTAAGCACCAATCCGTCACATAATGTTAAGGATTTAAACATAGCCTTAAAACGGATGTCAGCTTTAGGCGCTGTTACCATACCTGTTCCTGGACCTAAAATGCTGTGGCATTTTGCCGATTTGGGGATGGATAACTCTATTTGGACTTGTGAAAGTGGGGTTGTAAACTCCGACAATGATGGAAATAATAATGGCGATTGTAAGTTGGCGACTAAGCCTCAGCCACAGTGGGCAAATAACTGGATGGCAAACACCAATAGAAATCAGATTTATAAGGACTGGTCAAGACTTAATCGTTTAAAAATAAACGAACCGGTGTTTGAAGGCGATTATAACATTAATTCAGGAACGCAAACGCCACGCATCAGTATTTATACCGGATCGGAAACGGCCTCTGGAAACACCCTTAAGAATGTGGTAATTATTGCAAATTTTTCAGTAACCTCCCAAAATATAAACCCGAACTTTCCTTACGGCGGCACATGGTATGATTTAATGGATGCTTCAAATGCTACTACAGTTTCTGGAACTACAACGTCTATTAGTTTGGCTCCTGGAGCATTTAAGGTGTTTGGGAACCAAGCTGCTACATTAGCTGTTAATAACTCTATAGAACCAGATGTGAAGCTTGCGCTTTATCCCAATCCTACGGTTAGGTCTTTTCAAGTGAATAAAACATTAGAAGCCATTTCTATTTTTGATAGTACCGGGAAACTAGTGAAGACTTACAAGGGGTATTATAAAGCAGGTTATATGTTCGACGTTTCTAACTTATATCCTGGGATATACTTTGTAAAAGTGAAGGATAAAGGGGGTGTCTTGAATACCTTAAAGCTAATAAAAGTGGATTAATTTTTTTAAATTGTTAATTGTTTGAAGAAGCATCTCGTGTTATTGAGATGCTTTTTTTGTGTTTACTGTTTTAAGAAAGCAATCACTTTTTCTGTAACGTTTTGTAAGGCGCTGGGTAGACTTTCTTGCTCCCAAGGATGTGATGCTCCAAAAACATGGTTCGCGCCTATTATAACATCTAACATACTGTGCGGCTGCCACTGGTTTAGGGCTTGAGCTTCTTTTATAGAAACACTGGTGTCTTCATCCCCATGAATAATGAGATAGGGAATCTTTAAGTTTGAAACAGCTCGCTGTATGGTTAGGCGTTTTTCGTTTTTCAAAAAGTCTGTATAAAATTGATAATAATGCGGCATGTTTTGTTTTGTTCTCCCATTTTGAACATATTTCACGCCTTTCTTTTTCCATAATGCTATATCGGTATCGCTTCCCATTCTAATACCAAAATCGGAAACACCTGCAAGCGTAACTACTTTTTTAATTCTATTATCTTCTTCAGCTTTAATACATACAATACCTCCACCGCGACTATGTCCAATTAAAGAGAGGTTATTATGGTCTGTTTCTTTTTTGAATTCGGCGTGATTATAGGTCCAATCTATAACAGTTTCTAGGTCGTCCAATTCTTTAGTATAATTGTTTTGACCAAAAGCTTCCAAATCTGGAAAATCAATGGGTTGTTCTGCCGTGCCTCCGTTGTGTGAGAAATTAAATGTTACACAAAAAAAACCAGCATCAGCAAATGTTTCTGCCATCATGTTCCAAGCGCCCCAGTCTTTAAAGCCTTTGTAGCCATGGCAGAAAATAATAATGGGTTTTGGTTGGTGGTTTTCAGTATAAAACACATCAGCAAGAATAGGTTTGCCGTGTTTGCCTAGAATAATGCTGTTTTTATAAATGCTCATATTTAAATGTCTTTTTCTGTAAATGGTATATGGATATTACAAATCTCTAAAATAAGATTTTTTAGTTCCACAGTAAAATGCTCTAATATATCTTCGGTTACCCATTGTTGTTTGTTTCTGCTAAAGGCAGATTCTTTCTTTCCAAATTTTATAAACCCAGCGCTTAAGTTTTTAAAAGAAATAATGCCGGCTTCTACTGGAAGCGTAATGGATCCAGTATTCTGCATCATGTACGCATAGCAAAGCACCTGAAAGCTTTTGCTGTACTTGTCGTAATCTGTAGTGATAGTTTCCCAGTCGGTAATCTCTACTTTGGCTTGCTCTACTTTTCCTGTTTTGTAATCTATAATTCTTGTAATACCGTTGTATTCATCTATACGGTCTATTTTACCGGTTATATATACTGGAAAGTCTAGTTCAGGAATATCAATTGGCACTTTATTTTCTATTTCAATAGCTATTATTTTTATTTTATTTCCAGCTTTTAAATCGTTCATTTCTAAATTTAAAAAATTGGATACATAACGTTTTGCTATCTCATAGATGATGAGGTTTTTACCTTTGGTAATATCACCCTCTTTATATTCGCTTTTAAAATGAAAGCTTACTTTCTCTTCAATTTGAAGCTTTAATGTGTTTAAAATTTCAATGCTCAAAAAGCGACCCGATAGGGGTTTGTAAAAATCTTCAAGAGTATTGTGTACAACGGTTCCTAAAGTGTTTGCCGCAATGGTTTCTTCTGCGTCGTCATATTCTTTTATCTGTAATATTTTTTGGTTGTAAAAGTCAATCGGGTTACGAATATAATTGGTAAGCGAAGAAGGAGAAAATCCCTTTTTGGCAATATTTTTCAACCTATTGATCACATCGGTCGTTTTATGGACTTCATTTACCGAGGGGGTTATAACGGGTACCTTTGGTGTTACGATTCTATGTGTAATATTATGGATGCCTTCTAATTCCAATTGAGTAATAAATCGGCTTTTTTCTCCACCCGTAAGCACATCGATTTCTGTATTATATAAGATATAGACTGTTTTAGCACGTTGTAAAAGCCTGTAAAAGTGATAGGTGTATACGGCGTCTTTTTCTTTATAGGTGGGAAGTTTGTTTTCTATTTTAACATCAAATGGAATAAAGGAATTATTGCTTTTTCCAGAAGGGAGGATGCCTTCATTAACAGATGAGATAATAAGGGTTTCAAAATCGAGTACACGAGATTCTAACATGCCCATAACTTGTAAGCCTTGTAGAGGTTCACCCTGGAAATCTAGTGTTTCAGAACTTAAAAGCTCCTTATAAACCCCATGTAAAGTAGAAACATCTTTAATGTGTTTGTATTCTGAATTTAGCCTGTCTAATTCATTGAATAAGGTATTAAAGCGATATAGATATTCTAAAGACAATACATGGGCTTGTTTATCTTCGTCAAGATGGTTTTTAATATTAATGATAAGTGTTAAACAATTTTTTAAAACCAAATCAATCGATGTGTCCCAGTTAAAAAACAGCAAATCTAAAAGTTCTTGAGCAGGCCTTGCCATGTTTTTTAGGCGTTGTGTATTTACATAAATAATATTGTTATCATTTATAGTCTCTATCATTTGAGCGGCATAATCTGTATCGTCTAAATAGAATAAGGGCCTTATAAATTGATGGGATAATAGGTTTACAACATCTTTATGGTAAAAGGTGTTGGATGCTTTTTTGTGGATTTGAAAAAGATGTTCAAATAAAGATGCCAATGGAATGGATTTCAATGGAAAACCCATAGTAACATTTAAAGCTTCTACAGAGCTAGGGAGTGAGTTTAAAACAGGAATCAAGAGGTTCTCGTCACCTAAAATAACTGCAGTATTGTTTAAATGGCCTTGCTTTTGTTTTAAATCGTTAAGTAAAGTGCCTATGTATTTAGATTGACTTATGTTTTTAGGTACACCGTAAATGGAAATGTTCTTTTCTTTAGAATAGTTACTGGTAATCCATTGGAAAGGATTGGTTTTAAAATAGGGCCAGTTTTTTTTATGTTGACGCGTAAACAATCCAGCATCATGCTTAGGATTATTAATGAAAACGGCATCAATATCCCAGTATACTTTAGCCAAACTGTTTTTTAGTAAAGTTTGAATAATGAGTTCTTCGGCAGAATTTAAGGCATTAAAGCCTAAGAAAACATGTTTGGTTTCTGGGTTCTCCTGTACATAGTTTTTAGTGCGTTCTGCTGCTTTTCTGTAAACCAAGCCTTGATACCCTAGACCCTTGTCTAATAATTGTGCTGTAAATTTTGAATAATAAAGATTTAAGCTATGCCAAAAGGATAGATATTTTTTTATAAACTCTGTTTGGTTTATTTCTAAAGACCAATGCTTTAAATCTTGAATATCGCTTAGGTAGTCGAAAATATTTTTTTGAGGAATAAGGTAACGATCAATTTCATTAAAATCCTGAAGCAGTATTTGTGCCCATTTTGAAAATGACTCGAAAGTATCGGTGTCTTCTTTTTTGGTGTGTTGTAGATAAATGGTATAAAATTCAAATAACAATTCGGTATTTGAGATGTTTTTTAGTCCGGATAAGTCTTCAACAAATGTTTCAATACTAATTACTTTAGGTGAGAAAATGGTTTGTTGGGTAATCTGTGCAATATGATGTTTGAGAAATAGCCCTGCTCTTTTGCTAGGCAATACAAAGGTAAGCTCAGAAAGGTTTGTGCCATCTTTCTGCAGGTCTTTTAAAACATCATGAATAAAAGTCGTCATAGGTCTATAAAAATAAAAAACGCTTCGGAATATCCGAAGCGTTTTTTGTTAACTTATTTATTTAAAACTAACTTTTCTTATTTAGCTAAGTTAATTTCAACACGTCTGTTATTCGCTCTACCAGCGCTTGTGTTGTTTGTGTCGATTGGTTTAGATTCTCCGTAACCAAGTGCAGAAAGTCTAAAGGCATCAATACCGTTTTCAATTAAATACTCTTTTACAGAGTTTGCTCTTGAATCAGATAGTTTTTGGTTCAACGCATCGCTACCAACGCTATCTGTATGCCCCTCAATTGTAAATTTAGAGTTAGAGTATTCGTTAAGAATAGCTATAATGTCAGACAATACTTTTTGTGATTGTGATTTGATAGTAGCTTTACCAGTATCAAACAAGATTGTTTTAGCGTATGCATTTAAAGTTTTTTGAACTTCTTCAGTTACTTCAGGACAGCCATTGTTTGCAACAGTTCCTTTAACTTCAGGACAATTATCATCTTTGTCTAATACACCGTCACCGTCTGTATCTGGCCAAGGACATCCTTGGTTTGCAGCAGGACCAGCTACATTAGGACACTTGTCTTCAGCATCAGTAATACCATCACCGTCAGCATCAGGACAACCGTTTAAAGCTTTTAAGCCAGGAACAGTAGGACATTTGTCATCTTTATCAGCAACACCGTCACCGTCAGAATCAGGACATCCATTCATTTCAGGAGTACCTGCTTCGTTAGGACAATCATCTTTACTATCTTCAATGCCATCACCGTCTGTATCAGGACATCCGTTGAATTCTTTTAAGCCAGGAACATCTGGACAAGCATCATCTTTGTCATATATACCATCACCATCTGTATCTGTTCCACCAAATTTGATAGAGATACCAACTGAGTGTTGGAAATGTGTTTGTAAGTAATCTTCAAAAGCATGTTTGTAAGAAGACTGTAGTGTTAAACCTATGTTTTCATTAAACCAAACATTTAAACCTACAGTTCCGTTTACAGTTCCTGCTCCGATTTCATCAATCCAAGTGTAACCACCACCAACACCTACGAAAGGATCAAGAACAGTGTTCTCTAAAATGTTGTATTTGATAGTACCATCAAGACCGTAGTAAGATAAATCATCTACTTTATTGGTAGCATCAGGAGTAACGCCAATTTGATCACCCCATTTTTCAATTTTATTTAAAGATCCAGCAACTCCTAAAGAGAAACCGTTCCCTACATATTTAGACACAGAGATTGTAGATAATGAAGGCAAGATGTTGTAGTGGTCATCTGCGTTGAAATATTCATCGAAGATTGTTTCACTAAAATGCCCGCCATCTCCAGAAGGATATGCGTCAACCGCGTTTACCCCAATAGATATTTGCCATGGGTTGTTTTTGTCTTGTGCGTTAGCCTTGCTATATCCAAGTACAAGCAACATAGCCAACAATAATCTGCTAAGATTTTTCATATTCAAAAATTTAATTTTTAAGTGTTATTTGTAAACAAAAGTAAGTTGTTAAATTCTATTAACAAAGACAAATATATAAAAAAATAGAAGAAATCGTTTATTCATCGATAGTTCAGAATGATTTTAGATAAAATAGTGGGTTCTAAATGTTAAAGGATATTAAGCATATTCATTTTAAGTTAAGACTCCATGGGCGGTAAGCGTCGTTTATATTTTTTATAAACAGCTGAAAAATATTACGGAATTTTGTGTGTTATAGAATTTAAAAAAATTAAACTTCTAGTACTTGTAGGTCATCATTTGTATATACGAGTATTTTTTTAATGACTTTAAAGGACATGTCTTCTAATAAAGCTTGGTACGTAAGCAGTTGGTTTTTATGTTTTAAGGTTTCTAATCCGGTTTTGTAATCGATGATAACAGCTTCTTTTTCAGAATTTATAACAATTCTATCAGGCCTAAAAATAAGTCCTTCTTTTGTAATAATATCCTGTTCGTTGTATATGGTGGCGTTGCTTTGATAGTATGGTATCAGGCTAGGGTGTTCTATAATTTTATGGATTAGTATATGGAGGGCCTTAGATTGGGTGTTGTTAATTTTACCAGAACGGATAAAATTCAACAACACATCTTCTACATCTTCTCGGGTTTCGATACGGGCCATGATGTCATGGATCAGGTTGCCTTTCTCTATGGCTTCTTGTTGAACAGAATCCCATAGATACCCTGCGTTTGTGACTACTTTTATGTTGTGGTTTTCTTTTGCAGAAGATATAAAGGTGTCTTGCTCTAGAATATAATCTTGAATGTTTTTTTTATTTTCGTCTAAGCCCTCTGTCGCTGGTATAATATGGCCAAAACGATAATCTAATTGCGAATCGTTCCATACATTTAAGTGCTTTAGGAAATTTATAAATAAACCGGAGTATTTTTTGTTTGAAATGTCGCCTTTTGAAGTGTTTTCGTTTTTTGAAACAATATATAGTTGCTTAACGGGTCTGGTAAGTGCTACGTATAATAAATTGATGTTGTCCAGCTCTAATGCCGCTTGATGATTGGCGTATATTTGTTTGCCACTTTCGCCATAATTTTCAAAATCTTTATTATAATTTAATAACGTATGAGAAAAGCCATTAAAAAGCTCGGGGTCTATCGGGAACCATTCTTTAGGCTCCAATTCTCGGTAAATATCTAAATCGGCATACGGAAAAATAACGATAGGAAACTCCAATCCTTTTGATTTGTGAACGGTCATAATCTGTACGGCATTTTGTCCTTGGGGAGACACGATGCTTAGATTGTCTTTTTTCTTTTCAAAATAATCTAAAAAGCCTTTAATATCGCTGCCTTTTTTTAGCGTGTAATCTAATACCACGTCTAAATAAAATTGAATATATGCGTGAGAGGTGTCTGTTAAATGGAATTCCCGTACAATAGTCTCTCCTAGCTCATAAAGTGGCAGTTGCATGAGTTTTGTACTGTTTATAAACACGTTAAAATTTTCGAACGCCTGAAACAGCTTCTCTACTGGCAGAGCCATATGTGCCACAAAAAACTGATGTTTGTTATCTATACGCCATTTTGAAGCTAGATAATTTAAAACGCCCACTTTTATGTCATGGTTTTTAGGCTGTATCAATAGCGCTAAAATATGGTTTATAAATACTATTTCGGGTGCATTGTTTAATAACAAGGTTTCCGAAGACATGATTCGGATTTGACGCTGACTTAAATAGTCGGCAACGGCTATGCCTTCTTTTTTCTTTCGAACCAATACACAGATGTCTTGAAATTCATATCCATTATCTAAACAATTTTGAATGATACTTAAAACCTTTTCAGGGTACAGTTCATCTTTATTGTCTTCTCTTTCGATATTCAAAAAAGACAATTCGACATAGCCCGAATCCTTTTTAGAGGCGTTTTGGTGCGCACTTTTATAAAGATTTTTGTAATCTTCTTTACTAAATACCTGATTGGCCAAAAACTTAAAGAATGTATTGTTAAAGTTAACGATTTCTGTGTAGCTCCTGTAGTTTGTCGGTAAACTTTTAACATTTTGTTTTATCGGGAATGGCGTTTCATTTTCATTGTATAAATCAATAAACTGTTCTGCTTTTCCACCACGCCAGCGATAAATGGCCTGTTTGGCATCGCCAACAAGCATGGCGCTGCCTTTTTCACTCGCTAATGAGTTGCTTAGCAAAGGCATAAGGTTTTGCCATTGTAAAACCGAGGTGTCTTGAAATTCATCAATAAAATAGTGATTAAATTTCTCGCCCAAACGTTCATATATAAATGGGGTTGGTTGATTTTTAATTTCGTTACTGATAATGGTATTAAACTCTGAAATCAGCATCTTATTCTGTTCCTCTTTAAGGATCTGTAACTCATTATTAATTGCATTTAAAACGGATAAGGGAGTGAGATTCTTGTAAAAAGCTTTTAAAAATTTTAGTTGAAAAACACCTTGTTTGGTTTCTTCGAATGCCAGTGCTAATTGGGGTTGTATGCTTTCTATTGTTGATGCGATATCATGGGTTACCCGCTTTGGATACAGTGTTTTTGTCTCAAGGTCTTCTTGCCACTTGTTGCCAAAGGCGATGTCGAATTTTCCTTTTGTTAATTGCTCGAAATGCTTGGGTAAATAACCACTTGAAAAATCCTTAAATTCTAAACCTGCTTGTTCAATTTGGGATAATACGCTTTGGGCTTTTTCAATAATAGCAGCTTCATAATTTTTTATTTGAACTTTTAGTTGTGTTTTTAATGTTTTAAAATCTTCAATAGACTTGTCCTTAAGCTTTTTAACATATGGTACATGGTCTTCACTGGTGAGTAATTTTGCAATTTTGTTAAAGTCAAAAGAGATATCCCAGCTTTTGTCGTCATCAGTTTTTTCAATAGCGAAATCTATAATGGTTTTGGTAAGCCATTGGTCGGTTCCCGCTTTAGCAATCAATTTATCAACCGCTTCAAAAAGTAAGGCGTCTTGGTCCAGTTCTACTTCAAAATTTAAAGGTAACTTTAAATCATATGCAAAAGTCCTGATTAACCTGTGGGTAAAACCATCAATGGTAGATATATCAAAAGCAGCATAATTATGAATGATGTCTTCTAATATACTTTTAGATTTTTCATGGAGTAGGTCTGGCTGTAAGTCTAAATCTTTACAGATATCGACAAACATATCATGAGGGCTAATTAAAATCGATTTATTAGAAAACAACTTAAGCATAGAAACAATGCGCTCTTTCATTTCGCCAACAGCTTTATTGGTAAACGTAATGGCTAAAATGCGTTTGAATTGTCCGGGAGAATTGGATTGAAACAAGAGTTTTAAATATTCTTTTACCAATGTAAAAGTTTTGCCACTTCCCGCGGAAGCATCATAAATTGTAAAAGAGGGTGCTTTTTGCATTTAAAGAAATTTGCATACAATATAGAAACTATCGATGAGTTGATAGCTATTTATTATTTTTTATTGATATCATTTATGTGTAAATTTGAAAGAAATTCAATATTAATTAATAAAAACTATAAAATTATGGCTTTCGAATTACCGAAATTAGGATACGCCTATGATGCTTTAGAGCCTCATATGGATGCACGCACAATGGAAATACATCATACAAAACACCACCAAGGGTATACCACTAACTTAAATAATGCTATTGATGGCACAGATTTAAAAGGGAAAACCATTGAAAATATCTTGATAAATTTAGATATGGACAATGCTGCTGTACGTAATAATGGTGGGGGATATTATAACCACTCATTATTTTGGAGCATCATGAACCCAGAAGGTAAAGGACGCTTGTCTGGTGATTTAAAAGATGCTATAGAAGCACAATATAAATCTTTTGATGCTTTTAAAGCAGAGTTTAGTAAAGCCGCAGCAACCCGTTTTGGTTCTGGATGGGCTTGGTTATGCGTTCACAAAGGTGGAAAAGTAGAAATCTGCTCTTCGCCAAATCAAGACAACCCTTTAATGCCAGGTGTTGGTTGTGGTGGCACACCAATATTAGGAATTGATGTATGGGAGCACGCTTATTACTTAAATTATCAAAACCGTCGTCCAGATTATATTGATGCCTTTTTTAATGTCATTAACTGGAATGAAGTAGAAAGACGTTATGCAGAAGCAAAATAATTAGCATCTTTTTAAAATATGAAAAGCGTTTGGGACTAGTTCTCAAACGCTTTTTTTATGCTTATTAAAGTGTTTTTATAAAATGAAAAAGGTGAACATTGCTGTTCACCTTTTTGCCCCAAATCTACCATGAACTTAACCTACTTATGTTATGGTGAGGCAAATATAAAAGCCTTCTAGGTATTGTGAAAATATTTTAGTTAAACGGCGCATAAATAGGCTTAAATGAGAGTATGGCAATAATAGTAGCGAAAATAAAGGGGTCAACGCAAAAAGTTGTGGAGTAACTAAAAAAGAAAGAACTTTGGAGCAAAAATTTCTATGTCCTCTGATTCACTTTTATCTATTGCCAATTTATTACTTC